>CAYLTH010000072.1:0-13364 GCA_964386485.1 uncultured Bacteroidales bacterium
CCTTGTCCCTGATCATGTACAGAAATTCTAACCTGATCTCCTGACATCTCCATGTTAATTTTTATTTGTGACCCCGGATATGAAAATTTCATGGCATTGGTAAGGTAATTTGTCAGCACCTGTTCTATCTTGGGCTTGTCGATAAGAGCTATTACCGGATTGACCGGGGCATTAAAATCCATGGTCATCATCTTGCTGCGCGCAAAAATCGCATTCATCGATAAAACATTCCGGAATAAGGAGGACAGATCTTCTTCTGTAAGATTTAACTCCAGTTTTCCGGATTCAATATTCGAAACATCCAGCAGATCGTTTACCAGGTTGAACATAAAGGTACCAACCCCATGCATTCGCTCAATAATTTGCTGTTTTTCAGCCTCATCCATGGTTGCACCATTTTCCAGGAGAAACTCCGAGTAACTCAGTATAACACCAATCGGACTTCGTAAATCATGTGCAGCTATCCCCAGAAACTGATTCTTCAAATTGTTCAGCGCATCAAGCTCCCGATTCTTTTTGGCCAGCTCACGCTGCATATTAACCAATTCGTTATTCAATCGGGATAATTCTTCGTAAAAGGAAAATGAAGGCTCAACATTCCCGTTTTGCAATCTGGCATTTTCTTTGGCAATAGACCGGATCAGATTCGTTTGCTCATTGTTGATTCGGGTCAGCTCGTTAAATAAAAGTTGTGCCCCGTTTTTAGTTGTAGCAGCCGCTATCCCAATCCGATCGCCAAATACTCCGCCAAAAAAAGTAAAGGTTTCAGGACCTGCGGTCGTTTTAATATTAATTTCCCATCCAATTGCCGATTCAACAGTTGAAAGTTCAATAAAAAAGTTCAGATATTTATCCAGATCTCCGGTAACAACAATCCTGAACAACATACTTCCGATTATATCCGGAGGTAAGACTTCATCGGCATCATGAATAACCTGATTTACCTTGCCATCAAAATCACAGTGTATTGCAAAACAGTATGTGCATTTTTCCATAATTATGAAGCAAGTATTAAATTGTCTGCAAGTTGTATGGCGTCCAGGGCGTTGGCCGCAAATCCGTCAGCTCCGACAGTTTGCCAGAGTGAATCCGAAACAATAAAGGGATAACCGCCAACCATGATTTTCAGATCAGGAGAAATTGCCGTGGTCAGCCGGATTCGCCGGATCATATCTTCTACCTGATTTACATGAAATGTCATGGTTGCCGAAATGGCCAGAAACTGAGGTTTGACATCGCTCAGGTACCGTATAACTCCTTCAACCGGCATATTGGCCCCGAGGTAATAGGTATCCCACCCTTCCATTTCAAAAAAATCAGTCACCATGCGTGCGCCCATTTCGTGCAATTCTCCTGATACACATGTTGTTACCATTTTTTTGCTTTTCTTCTCCCCGGTAAATAAATAGGGATATAATTGAGACATCACCAATTGTGTGGCTCCTGTGCAATAATGCTCCTGTGCCACACTGATTTTATTCAACTGCCATAAACGCCCGATTTCATACTGAACAGGATGAAATACATGCATGTAAATTTCCTTTATTGACCCGCCTTTCTGAACTTCATCCAGGATGAGTGTCAATGCCTTGTCTCTGCCGGCTCGCAATAAGTAGTCAAGATACTCCTGTGCCAGGGGGGTGAGAAAATTCTCATTTGCCGGAATTGACAGCTGGCTCTCATCCGACAAAATCATCCGGATGGATTTATCTAAAATTGGGTTAATAATTTCAGATTCCTGCGGAAGAAGAGCTGAATTCAGTCGCTTTTTTATCAATTCGAAGCTTTCTGCCACGTCTTTCATTGGAACATTCACGGATTTCAGAAAGCTTTTCAGCCAGGAGGTAAACTCTTCAAACAAGATGGGTTGTCCTGCCCAGGCAGCTTCTGACAGAAAGGAGAGTATCCAGACCACATCTTTCTGAAAGTTTTCTTTTTGATGTTCTGAATACTGCATGGCCATATCCGGCCTGAGAATAAAATGGTCTTCAAGTATCTGAGCAGGCAGACTTGTTTTTAGATCCTGTAGCTTACGACGCAGCAAATCGTTCTTCTTCATACATTACAATTTTGTATCAGATCCGGCAATCAAATTTGTATTGAAATGTAGTGTTTACGGGTTAAAGGTAAACATTTGAATTCAAATTTCCAAGTCAGACAAAAAATTTCTATAGTGAGAAATACATCAAATTCCTTAATTTTACCCTGAAAACAAATCAATTTTTATGAGGGTAAACCGAACAATGAATCCCCCCATTTCCATCATACGATTTAGTATCGTACTGATAATAAGTATTCTAAGCATTCAGGTTTATAGCCAATCCTCGTTTTATTCGGGTTGGATTAAAACCCTGCATGGAGGAAACTTCTCATACCATTCGCCCCAGCCCGATGTGCAGCAATCCATGCTGATCCGTTCGATCAGCAGTGTTGACTATATCGAATGGGAAACAGAAAGGATTCCCGAAAACTCAAAAGAAAAATCAGTTTCTTTTATATGGATGTTCGGAATCGATGCTACGCCCGACAGCCATCCCTTTACCCTTTATTTCAATGGAAATGAGATACTGAAATTCAGTAACCCGCTTCAGTCGGAAAAAACACCCTGGGAAATCAAAGGAAAAGACGGAATACTTCTCCGGTTTAATACCACGATGCTCGACAAATACAATGATCCGATGGGTTATGCAGTGCTGACAGTCCCGGTTACTTTGCTGAATCAGGGCAAATCCCAGCTTATCAGGGTTAAAGGTGATAATGCAGGCAGCCGGAGCTGGTATATGACCTTTGAATCGACTGTAAAGGAAGAGGTGAAAATTGAACAACGCAATGCCCTGCTAAAAGGGAAGAAAAACATGTTTGTTCCGGTTAATATTCAGATTGTGCATCTCGGAAAACCAGCCAGTCTGAAAGTGGATATCCCCGGGTTGACCATCCATACCTTTCCGCTTGTAACCGGCTTCAATGCCTTTGAAGTGCTTGTACCCTCAGTTGAAAAAGACACCATACTGCGTACAACAATCCGGAAAGATGACGGAAAGCCGGTGATCGTACCCCTGCGTCTCTTTCCTGTCAAGCCATTTACGATTTACTTATCCCAACATGCCCATACCGACATCGGCTATACCCGACCGCAAACCGAAATCCTCCCGGAGCACCTGCGGTTCATTGATTTTGCCCTTGATTATTGTGACCAGACCGATTCATATCCGGAAGATGCCCGATTTCACTGGACCTGCGAAACGTCGTGGCCAGTGGAACAGTATCTGAAACTGCGGCCACAGAATCAAATCGACCGCCTTTTGAAGCGCATCCGGGAAGGCCGGATTGAAGTAGCCGGATTATACCTGAATATGTCGGATTTGTATGATGAAAATCTTTTAAAAGCAAGTCTGGAGCCGCTCAGGCAGTTCCGGCAACTGGGGATTCCCGTGAATACCGCGATGCAGGATGATGTTAACGGGGTTGCCTGGTGTTTGCCCGAAATGCTGAGCAAAGAGGGCGTAAAATACCTGATTATGGGCCAAAATGATCACCGGGCATTGAAACCTTTTGAAATTCCGACGCTCTTCTGGTGGGAATCGCCCGGTGGTGAACGGATATTAACATTTCGTGGTGAGCACTACATGCATGGGAATTTCCTCGGCATCCTGACTCCCGAAATATCATCCTTTGAGAAAGCCCTGTTTTATTATCTGAAGAATCTTCAGTCAAAAGGTTATCCCTGGGATCAGCTTGGTTTACAGTTCAGCGGATACCTGACGGATAACTCCCCTCCTTCCACCATAGCTTGTGATCTGGTAAAACAATGGAACGAAAAGTACGTCTCTCCGAAACTTCAACTGGCTACTGCCGGTGAGTTCATGGCTTCGATGGAAAAAGCCCATGCGACGGAGTTTCCGGCTATCCGGGCAGCCTGGCCCGACTGGTGGATGGATGGTTTCGGCAGTACTGCCATTGAAACAGCCTTTGCCCGTAAGGCGATGTGTGATTTAAACGTGAATGAGGACCTGATAAAACTGGCCGGATTCAACGAAAATACACTGCCCAAACCCATCTTACAATTGCGTGAAGATATCCGTACCGATCTGATTTTTTTCGCCGAACATACCTTCACGGCAGCCGAAAGTATTTCGGAGCCTCTGGCCGAAAATACAGTCATTCAATGGGGACAAAAAGCAGCAAATGTATGGGATGCAGTTAAAAAGAACAGCCTCCTCCGTGAAGCCGCCATGGGATACTTACAACAGGGAAAATCCATTCCGAACCTTAACTCTATTCTGGTATTCAATACCCTGCCCTTTCAGCGTTCCGGATTATGTCAGCTCTATGTTGATCATCAGATTCTCCCGAAAAACAAACTCTTCAAAATCATGGATAACCAGGGGAATCAGATCCCTGCACAGGCTGTAAGCAGTCGGGATGATGGAACTTACTGGAATTTCTTTGTGGATGTCGCGGCGAATGAACAAAAGCAATTCAGCATAAAAATATTTAAAGAATCACCGGAAGCAGAAACGGAACTCCCATTCAACGGAATTCTTGAAAATGCCTGGTACAAGCTACAGTTTGATGCAAAAAAAGGCGGAATTATTTCACTTACCGACAAGGAACTGAATCTCGAGCTGGTGGATCAAACGGCAGAACATGCCCTGGGTCAGTTTATTTATGAGCGGCTGGGAAAGAACCGGAATCAGCTTGAATTGCGCCGACTGGATGATTATACGCGAAGCTTCCTGACCAATATAAAAATCAGTAACATACACAGTGGATCCGTCTGGGAGAGTATTACCATGACAGGTGATCATCCGGAATGTGCTGAAAACGGCAGCATTGCCATCGAATTCAGATTGTACAAAAACAAAAAACTGATTGAAGTAGCATGCCGTATGCGGAAACTGCCTGTTACCGATCCCGAAGGAGTATACATCGCCTTCCCGTTTAAGCTGGAAAAGGGCATTATCCATTGTGATGTGGCTGGTGGAGATCTGGAAGCCGGAACCGGGCAGATTGAAGGTTCATCAACCGACTGGACTTCCGTTCAGAATTATGTGGCCGTTTGCAATGATAAAACCCAGATTGTGATGGTGAGCCCGGAAATTCCGCTATACCAGTTCGGGGGCATTAATCTTGGAAAATTCAGAAGGAAATATGTTCCGGAAACCAACCATATTTATTCCTGGGTTTTGAATAATTACTGGATTACCAATTTTCTGGCCAGTCAGACCGGTGAATTAAAATGGACATATCAGATAACTTCCTCATCCGATATCCGAAACTCCTTCCGTCAGGAATTCGGTCAGAATCAACGCATTCCCCTGCCCGGTCGCATTTTGCCTCCCGGGAAATAATATTCAATAAAAATATGGTATGAAAACAAAACTACTGATCATTCTGTCGACCCTGTTTGTGTTGTTTGCTTTCAGAAGCCCGCAGCAACTCAGCATCGTAAAAATTCTGAACACCAAAAAATGGGATGTGACTTCCCTAAATGGCCAACTTCTTGATAAAAAAACGCTGCAGGGCACACTTCCGTTTATCAAATTCAACAAAAACGGGAAAATAAGTGGTTCAACCACCTGCAATTCGTTTTCAGGCACTTATAAAGTTCTCACCAAAGGCTTATCGCTGAATCCGGGTCTTACAACTAAAAAACCATGCTCCAATGATCTGGATATCAAACTATTATCAAGCCTGAAACAGGTCAATAATTTTAAATTCAGTGGAAGTAATCTGAAACTGCTCAACGGGAGTAAAGAATTATTGAATCTGATACCCGGAAATTAATAAAAATTTAACAAATAAATTCTGTTTTCATACCTTTGTGGCAATGAACCTAAAACCCAATAACTCATGAAAAAAATCGCATTACTTTTTACATTATTCATGGTTGTCGCCTTCAGCTATGGACAATATTATTATGTACCAAATCTGGCAGCCGGACAAAACCCCGGTGGTTTAAACACAGATGATGAATACCCGGTTGGTGCCGGATTAGCCACAAGCTGGTTAACGATTCAGGGTCCCAGCACTGCAGCTGCTGCGTGGTCACCCAGTACTGCAATCCCGTTTCCTTTTTCTTTTAATGGAAATCCTGTAACAAACTTTTTTGTTTCGACCTCCGGCGTTCTTACATTTTCCGCTACTCCGGGAACTGCTCCATCCTATACCAATGTGGCGATACCAAATGCTGCAATTCCTGACAATTCTGTTTGTGTATGGGGTATTAAAGGAACCGGTACCAATGATAACATTGTAACCAAAACCTTCGGATCAGCACCAAACCGTCAGTTCTGGGTATTTTTTACCTCATATACCGGAGAAACTACTACAAGCTGGCAATATTGGAGTATCGTTCTGGAAGAAACCAGCAACAAAATTTACATTGTTGACCAACGCTTTTCAGGTACTGCTTCCACACTTACTGTTGGTATTCAGATTGATGCCACAACGGCCATTTCTGTTACAGGTTCCCCAAATCTGGCATGTACTGCTGCAGCCAATGCAACACCTGGTGATAACAGCTATTATGAATTTATACCCGGAACACAGAACAGTTATGATGTCTGGATGAAAACACTGGCTATTTATCCCATCGTTCCTATTACGACTGCACCATTTACCGTTACCGGAAAACTGATGAATCTGGGATCCATTGCCGTTGATTCACTCGTCCTGAATTACAATGTCGACGGAGGAACACCTGTTTCAGCCCCGATTACCGGACTAACTATTGCACCTTATGCCAATTATACCTATACACATCCTCAAACCTGGACACCGGCAGCCATCGGTATGTACACCCTAAAAGTATGGGCTTCCAATATTAATGGTAATCCCGATCAGAATACCATTAATGATACCGTAACACTGGTGGTCAATGTTGTTAACCAGATTGTTCAGCGTATGCCTTTCCACGAAGCCTTTACCAGTTCAACCTGTGCTCCCTGTGTTGCCGGAAATCAAAATCTGACCACTGTATTCAATGCCAATCCGAATAAATGGGTTTGTCTGAAATACCAGATGAGCTGGCCTGGAAATGGTGATCCGTATTATACTGAAGAAGGGGGTGTAAGAAGAACATTATACGGTGTTAATTCTGTTCCCAATTTACAGGTAGATGGTGGATTAAATATCAATACATCAGCCTATACAAGTGCTCAATTAAATGCTGCTTATGCAAAACCATCCTTTATCAATCTGAGTGCAACCTATACCATTACAGGTCAGACTGTTGATATTGATATTACCGCAGATCCGGTTGCCGACATTAACAGCAGCAATCTCACCATGTATTGTGCTATTTTCGAATACATGACCCATCAGAATGTTGCAAGTAACGGAGAAACCGATTTCAAATGGGTCATGAAAAAAATGATCCCGGATGCACAGGGTACTGCTATGGCTTCTATGGTTAGCGGAACCACTGTTACTCAAAGCAACACCTATACCTTCCAGGGAAATTATCGTTTACCGGCAAATGCATTGTCACCTATCAACCATGCTATCGAAAATTCTGTTGAGGAGTTCAGTGATCTTGGCGTTGTTGTCTGGATACAGGATAAGACCACAAAAGAAGTGTTCCAGAGTGCTTACGCCACCATTTTTGTCGGAGCCAGTGAAATCGGAAATCCGAACGGAATTATTGGTTTGTTTCCAAATCCGGCAAACACCATGGCTACAATCCAGTATTTCCTGAAAGATAATTCCAATGTGAAAGTTGAACTCTTCACCATGACCGGTCAGAAAGTCTATTCCAAAGAAGAAGGCACCATGGATTCAGGTGCTCAGATGCTCAGCATTGATACCCAGAATCTGCAGGCTGGTTTGTATATTGTTCAGGTTAGCCTGGGCGACAGAACCTACACCACCAAATTGAATATTACGCATTAATATTTAATACATTTCGTTTCCCAACAACCAGTAGAGACAACGCATGCGTTGTCTCTACTGGTTTATAATGCGTTGTTTCTACTGGTTTACAATGCGTTGTCACAACCGGTTTTTTATTGGCTGAAAAAAAATATCATTTTAAACTTCCGACTTGCCCATCGAAATCAGTATATGTGTTTATAACCTAACACTGAAAACGATGAAAGAAAAAGCAAAAGAGGTTCTGAAACAGTATTTCGGATACGATGAATTCAGGCCAATGCAGTATGAGGCCATCGAAAAACTGATGACCGGACAGGATGTAATTTTAGTGATGCCAACCGGAGGCGGTAAATCCTTGTGCTTCCAGTTGCCGCCTTTACTGATGGGCAAAACTGCCATTGTCATATCTCCTCTGATATCTTTGATGAAAGATCAGGTGGATGGCATGAAACTCAATGGGGTGAAGGCAGCCAGTATCAACAGCGGGCTGAATTACCAGGAAAACAAGCAGATTATCAACAACGGGAAAGCAAATGGATTGAACCTTTTATATCTTTCTCCCGAACGACTGCTGGCCGATTTCTCCATAATTACGAAACTTGATGTGGGCTTGTTTGCTATTGATGAAGCGCATTGCATTTCGAGCTGGGGACATGATTTCAGGCCCGAATACACGCGTTTGAAAAAAATCAAGGAGTTGTATCCGGAAATTCCGATGATAGCCCTGACAGCAACTGCTGATAAAATTACCCGGAAAGATATTGCCATCCAGCTGGGTCTGCAAAATCCGGAAACCTTTGTTGCCTCCTTTAACCGCCCGAATCTGAGCTTAAATGTTCTGGCCGGCTTTTCGGCAAGGGAGAAAAAGCGGGATATTGCCAAATTCATTCAGGCACATCCGGGACAAAGCGGAATTATTTATTGCCTGAGCCGGAAGGAAACCGAAAGTATGGCTGATGCCTTGAAAGAAGGTGGAATCAACTGTGCATTTTACCATGCCGGGATGACACCTGATCTGCGCAGAACGGTTCAGGATGATTTTGCCCATAACCGCACCCGGGTTATCTGTGCCACCATTGCGTTCGGACTGGGAATCCATAAACCGGATGTCCGCTGGGTTATTCACAATAATTTGCCGAAGAATCTGGAAAGTTATTACCAGGAAATCGGACGAGCCGGAAGGGATGGGTTGCCGGCTGATACGATTTTGTATTATTCGACCGGTGATGTTTTCAGATTGCGGTCATTTGCCCAGGATAGTGGTCAGGTTGAACTGAATATTGAAAAACTGAAACGGATTCAGCAATATGCAGATGCAGATGTATGCCGGCGGCGCATTCTCATCAGTTACTTCGGGGAACCTTTCCAGGAAAACTGCGGAAATTGTGATATCTGCCGAAATCCGCATGACCACATCGATGGACGGGAAATCGCACAAAAAGCTATTTCTGCGTTGATCCGTATGGGTGAAAAATGTGGAAGTCATATGTTAATTGAGGTTCTCCGTGGTTCCCGAAAGACCGAAATCCTTGAAAAAAGATTTCATCTTCTGAAATCCTATGGAATCGGAAAATCGATCAGTTTCCACGACTGGCAGGCCTACATCCTGCAGATGCTGAATCTGGGCATTTTCGAAATTGCCTATGATGAAGGCTTTAGTCTGAAAGTAACGGATTACGGAAAAGACATCGTGTATGGCCGGACCAGTCTGCTGCTGGTGAAACCCGATCCTGCCAAAGCCATATTTAATCTGGATGACCCGTTTGAAAGGCAGGACGATGATTTTGATGCATTTTCACGGTCGGCACTCGAACTGATGCGGCAGCGCATTGCCGATGATGAAAACCTTCCCGCCTATTCTGTTTTCAATGACCAGACGCTGGAAGAACTCCTGTTGAAACGACCTGGCAGTTACCGCGATTTACTCACTGTTAATGGTATCAGCCGCATGAAAGCCGAAAAATACGGAGAATCCATCCTCGAAACCTTTATCGGAAAACGAAAACACAAAAGGGTAAAAGGTGAAACGTACATGCAGACACTGGCTTTGCTCAATTCGGGAAATAGTATTGAAGAAACAGCCAGGAAGCGTGATCTGAAAGCCTCTACAATCGGGTTCCACATTGCATATCTTATCCGAAACGGCTATAATATCAATATTTCAGCGTATGTGTCTGATGAATTACTGGAAAGAGTAAGACAATCAATGGAAAAGCTTGGCGAAAAAGCTACCATTAAAGAAATTCTGGAGGATCTGAACAACGAAGTACCCGGTCATCTCTTCGATATCGCATCAGCCTGGATAAAAAAACAAAAACAGGCAGTTTGCCAGGATTAACACTTTAACAAAAAATTCACATTTTTAATATTGACTTTCCTTTTAATGCGTCGTATCTTTAGCTATTAAATCAGGTTCAGTATTAAAAATTTTACTCTTATTGTATGAAACGGTCAATCTTTTTGACGGTTATCCTCGCTTTTTCATTGATAAGCAGGGGGATAGCGGCTGAAATTTCTATTCAGCAGGCTGCACAGGCAGCTACAAACATTTGCCGCATTTACGGACAAATAAACAATCCGGAGCAGGAAAAATCCCTGCACCATTTGTTTAGCCGGTATGAAACCGGAATTCCGGTATACCATGTTTTCGGACTTGCCGGAAAACCCGGCTTTGTTATTATTGCCGCGGATGACAATGTTACACCTGTTCTGGCCTATTCCTTTGAATCTGATCTGGATACAGATCCGGAATTGCAGCCACCGCCGGTAAGGAGCTGGCTTGATTTCTATACCCGACAGATCCTGTATGTTAAGCAAAATGACCTCAAATCCGACAGCAAAATACAGGAAGAATGGACCGCAATTCTGAAGGAATCGCCTCCGCCAACGGATGCACCGCTTGCTTCTGTAGCGCCCATGACAACTACACTTTGGGCACAGGGATGTTTCTATAATGCCGAATGCCCTGCAACCGGAGGTATCCACCCTGCAGGCTCATGCGGCCATGTTGTAGTTGGCTGTGTTGCAACAGCGATGGCCATGGCCATGAAATACTGGGATTTCCCGGCCAGAGGGATGAGTTCTCATTCGTATACTGATCCGGCCAATGCCGGAGACCCTTCTTATGGTACGGTCTCCGCTACTTTTAACTACGCTTATGATTGGGACAATATGCCCAATACAGTAAGCGCTGCCAATACCGATGTGGCGATGCTGGGGTTTCATGCCGGGGTTTCTGTAGATATGAATTATTCCTACAACTCAAGTGGTGCCTGGCCTGTGGGTTCTACAGAAGTAGCCGATGCGTTTAAAAATTACTTTTATTACAGCAGCAGTACTACTGATGTATTAAAAGCCTCCTATACCGATGCTGCCTGGAAAACCCTGATGAAAGGGGAACTCAATGCCGGACGTGTTCTGGTTTATGGCAGTGATGGTACCAGCGGCGGGCATGCCTATATTGTTGACGGTTATGATGATAGTTATTTAGGTACCGGGAACCTTTATTTCCATTTCAACTGGGGATGGAGTGGCACATCGAACGGATATTTTCAACTTTCAAATCTAAATCCCGGAGGCGGTCATTTTACGAACAATCAGGAAGCCATTATCAATCTTGCACCAAAGCCCGTTAATCTTAGTTATGATGCTGCTTTACATTCTGCATCTATATCAGGCACCGATGTAAGTTTATCGCTTCAGATTGAAAGCACGGGGACAGCACCTGCTGCTGCCAGTGAACTGGGATATTATCTTTCATCCAATACCATTATTTCTCAGCTTGATTATTTAATTGGTACCGATCCGGTTATTCTGCTGACTCCGGGAGCCGCCAGCAATGAAAGCATTTCAGTCGATGTTCTGGATGTATCTCCAACTGTTCAACCAGGACTTTACTATGTTGGCTACCTTATCGATCATAATAATGATGTATCGGAAAGCAGTGAAGGCGACAATGATTATTATGTGGCTTCTCCTCAGGTTACAGTAACCTGTAAAGCTCCCTCCTATTGTACAGCCAGTAACGGGGTTTACTACAATATGATCAATGTTGGCTGGGGCAGCGTGGATTATGCTACCCATTACCGGGTCTATCGTAATACCATCAATTCCCCCGAATTTGCCATCGCCGTAAGTGACTGGCAAACCGGTACATCCCTCTCGGACTATACCGCTCTTCCAACAATTACCTACTATTATTTTGTAAAGGCAGCAACCAGCAGTTCAGGAACCTATGCCGGTCCACTTAGTACAAGTGGATCCGGGTATCATTTTTTGGAGACAATAGACGAAGATGTTACCTATATTCCAACAACAACACCACGATTCTATGCTTTTAACAACCCGGCGTATTACTGGAGTGTTGCCGGTATCCGTCCTGAAGTCGGAAGTGATTGGGATATTTATATGTATAGCGGCACGGATTACGCAACCCAGCTGGCCGGTTCTGAATACGGAACCAGTCAGGTTGACTTTGTAGTGATGGATGGAAACCATACGTCTGTAGCTACTCGCGGACTCAGTGTCAGCCGGTATAGTGGCAGCGGTAATGCAACTCTGGAATGGGAAGGAGGGGCAAATACCCTGTACACCGGGTCTAATGCAAATATTGTCTGGCCCGCAGGCGATGTTGTTGAAATGTGGGATACCTATCTGTACCCGGGTATTTACCGGATCACATTGGATTATAATTCAGGGAGTGCGAATCTTGACCTCGGAATATTCAAGTCGACTGCTTCCTACTATTTTAGCAGATCCGGGCTTACTGCCTACTCAAATTATAGCGGGACGACCAACGAATCTGTCCTTATTACGGTGACTACAGCAGACTATTATGGCATACTTGTATGGGCTAATGATGCCAATACTGCGAACTTTGACATCAATATTGAAATGGCAGGAACATGGCAGGGAGATGTATCTTCCAACTGGAATACCCCCGGAAACTGGAGTGCTGATTTTGTACCCAATGCCACAATGGATGCCCTCATTCCGGCAGGTTGTCCAAACTATCCGAATATATTATCTGACTCTGCCCGTTGCCTTAATCTTACCATCAATCCGATGGCAAGTGTTAGCGTTGGTGCTGCGTATTTAAGGGTTTATGGAAATATGACATGCGCCGGAACGTTTAACCAAACCTCCACAGCCAGCGAACTCTATGTTCATGGTGATATCGTCTGGAATTCAGGTTCGAACGCAACAGTAGTGGGTGCTGCAGAAATGTTTATCTACGGAATCTGGACCTTTGAAGACGGAACGAATGTGAATCTGAATGCCGGCTATGTCGAGTTCAGAGGCAATGGCGACAGCTTTATCCGCTGCCATGACGCTACTTCAGGATTATACCATATCCGAAATTTAAAAAATGCAGGATTTGAACTTGGTTTCAGTGCCATGTCGTCAGCAAATCTTAATATCAATGGCAATATTTACAATTATTCCGGCAGACTCCTGAGTAGTTATTCGGGATATACTTTAAACATCGC
>CAYLTH010000072.1:13464-16598 GCA_964386485.1 uncultured Bacteroidales bacterium
CGAGTTTTACGGAACAGACCCTTGTAGTATCGCTCTGGATCCTGAGGCTGCTTTTAATAATCTGCTCATTAATAAAGCGGTGGTTGATGCAGCCAATACTCAAACAGTGAATCCCTATCTGAACAAACTGAAAAACGAAAAACTGACAACATCCCCAACAGACCTGTTACCACTATCGTTGGTCACAGCAAATTCAGATCTCGATATTAATGGTGATTTCACCTTGCAAAATGGTTCATTCGCCGCTCCGGATCAAATGACTGTTGCCGGAAACTGGACCAATAATGCAGGAACAACTGCTTTTATTGAAGGAACCGGGACAGTTGTTTTTGATAGTTCTGAATCAAAATATATTTATACCAATGAAAGTTTCTTCAATCTCGAGATCAATAAAACCTATGCCGGCTATGAAGGGTTAATTGTGGATGTGGGGAGAACAATTGGTGTGGGTGGATACCTGTACATTGAAGACGGAACCCTTGAAATGAACAGTGATTCTTATATTGATGTAGCTGATTATATTTCAATCAATCTTAACGCAGGTTTTAATGCAGGCGGATTTGACAACAATATTACCATTTATTGCGGTGGTGACTGGTTTAATCAAAATACACTTCCAACCAATACAATTTATGGATTTTACGGAGATGGATCTCTCGTATACTTTGGATCAAACAACCTTCAGCATATTAACACCAATGCAACAGAGGAGGTGTTTAATAATCTGGTGATCAACAAATCTCTTGGGAGTGTATTGGTCGGAGATAACATAACTGTTCAGGGATTTCTGAATATTACAAATGGAAGCTGGCAGAATAATGCCCCCGGTCTTATTCATAAGTTCTACGGTAATTTTTTAGTGGGCGGAACCTGGAACAACATGTTCTTCTCTGACGCCATTGTTGAATTTAAAGGTCTCGATGACAATATTGTCAGTTATACCGGTGCCGGATATCCGGTGAATGTCAGAGTACGTAAAGAAGGTTGGGTATCTCCTGCTCCTTTCGACAATCCTCTTGGTGAGCCGGTGAAAAAAAGCCTGCCTCCATCGGATTTGTCTTCAAATTCCGTTGTGCTGTATACGAATTTCAGGTGTACCAATCTTACCATTGATACGGGTACTGTTGACCTGAATGGCAACATGCTCTCTGTTACCAATTCAATGTTTATGAACAATGTTGAAGGCGCATTGGATGTAGACGCAGGTGCAATCCTTGAACTTGGAACATTCGGGCTTACCCTTGCAGGCGGCATGGTCAATGTGGTGGGGACAGCTGCGAATAAAGCACAGGTTAGACCGGCATATGCCGGAACTTTTTATCCATTCCATTTACAGTCAGGATACTTCGGCGCCAAAAATGCAGTGTTTACCGGAACCAATACCATGGGAGTTGATATTTATTCAGGATTGACTATTGACTCGGAAAATGACCTCGACAGCTGCGTTTTCAGAGACGGACAGGCAGGTGGCGTTTTGCTGGGTATTGATGATCAGTCATTGGATATTTATGGTGCTGCATTCCCGTCCAATGCTTATGGAAGTTCTTATAATGTGAGGAAATACCTTAATGCCGGAATTGTTAATTTTATTGGATATACCGGATCATTTGGCGGAGCAACCTATGAGAATGACCTCCACAACCGGGTTAACTGGTATGGAGCACTCGCCGTATCCCCTGCTGCGCTTAATCCGGCTTTCTGTCCGGGTGGAAGCTCAGTTCTGCTTTCCAATGCAGTGGGTGGAGTACCACCTCTTAGTTTCGCATGGAGCCCTGCAACCGGTCTGAACAATGCCCTGATTCCAAATCCAACAGCCAGTCCGTCAATTACTACAACCTATACAGTTACAGCCACCGATGCTCTGGGGAATATCGCTGTTGGAAGTGTTGAAGTCGTTGTTTGGGATGTCCCGGTGGCCAATGCCGGAAGCGATGTTAGCATTACAATTGGTACATCAACTACCCTCAATGGCTCTGCAACAGGCGGAAGCGGCCCGTATACCTATTCCTGGATGCCTCCTGTGGGTCTGTCCAATACCATGATTCCTAACCCGGTTGCCAGTCCAAATACAACAACCACCTATATCCTACATGTTTCGGATATCCATCTTTGTGCTTCTACAGATGAAATGGTTGTAACGGTACTGCCGGTTGGTGGAACTGAAATCAGCGGACTCATACGGTATGATAACTTCCCACTGACCCCATTATCGAATGTTACCGTTAGGCTTTCGCAATCAGGGACTATCCTGTCAACAACGACTTCTGATGCCACCGGGTATTATGAGTTCACCGGATTAAGCGCCGGAACATATAATCTTAGTTGCACTTCAACTACACCATGGGGAGGCGTAAATTCGGCAGATGCGCTGCTGGTTCTGAAACATTTTGTCCATTTAGTAACACTTACAGGATTAAAACTGGTGGCAGCTGATGTGGATGCTTCCGGAGGAATCAATTCGATTGACGCTTTATTATGTGCCAAACGGTTTACAGGAATGGTAACCTCCTTTGCCAGTGGTGACTGGGCATTTGAACATCCAACGGTGGTTGCATCCGGGGCTGGTACTGTCATTACCGACCTTGAAGGTATTTGTTTCGGGGATGCCAACGCGAGTTTTATTCCTCCCTATAAAACCGAACCGGCAGTTTATCTTCGTATGCAGGATGAGCTAACGTATAATGAGCCTGAGAATATCTATGTTCCGGTTCGGATTCAATCGGGCTGTGAAGCCGGATCTGCATCACTGGTGCTCTCGTACCTGGCCGATGACTTTGAAATTCTCGGGGTCAACTTCTCAACAGACAATGAATACACCCTGTTCAAAACCCATGATGGGAGCATCCGGATTGCCTGGTATACTCTTAACCCAATGCAATTCGCAGCAGGAGATGTGTTGTTCAGTTTGCAGATCAGGATGAAAAATCCGGATGCTGATTTCCACCTTACAGCAGACTATGGCAGCGAACTCAGCGATCCTATGGCAGTCACACTCCCCGCGATCGAACTTACCTGGCCCAAACTGATTCCGGCAACTTCAAACGGACTCTCCCTCAGTCAGGCTGTACCAAACCCTGCATCTGACAATACCGTTTTCACCCTGGACAATCCGGAACAAAACCGAATCAGCTGTA
>CAYLTH010000073.1:0-16265 GCA_964386485.1 uncultured Bacteroidales bacterium
ATCAATGATGTCAAAACAACGATCAATGACAAATTACTGGAGCGGCCATTCACCAATGTTTACAAAGGTCTGGTTACACTGTCCTATATTTTCCCGAAAGACCACTGGCAGCTCGATCTGACCAGTCAGTTTAATGGAAAAACCAGAATCCCGGATACAAAAAAAATGCCTGCTGCGCTGCAACGTGAGGAGTACAGCCCGGCATGGACCAACATTCTCGGACAGGTTACCTACCGTGTAAAACGCTGGGAAATGTATGTCGGTGCAGAAAATCTGCTGGATTTCACCCAAAAAGATCCGATCACGGAAGCCTGGGCGCCCTACCATACTCATTTTGACACATCCATGGTCTGGGGCCCTATTGTTGGAGCAAAGTATTATACCGGAGTTCGGTATACCATAAAATAATTTGAATAAATTTGCCATAAATCAAATTCGAGATTATGGCATTTACTGATCAGGATATCCGACAATTAAACGAACGTGGAATAACCCTCACCGAAATTGAGAAACAATTAACTCATTTCCGGGAGGGTTTTCCTTTTGTTAAACTGGTGAAACCGGCCAAAATAGAAGATGGGATTATTGGTCTTGACCTGAGTGAGGCTTCCACACTGGCTGCTGATTATACCGAACATGCAGCCCGGTTCCGGATTTCCAAATTTGTCCCTGCTTCGGGTGCGGCAAGCCGTATGTTTAAAGATTTGTTTACGTTTATCGAGAAATCGCAATCCGGAGATCCAGGGATAATCAGTCCGGCAATTGCAGAGGTGATCGAAAAATTGCATTTGTTTGCCTTTTATCCTGACCTGATCGAAGTCATGGAGCGTGAAGGGCTTTCGCTGCATGATTGTCAGAAAAATGGTGAATATGCGACAATACTTGACTATATCACAGGTTGTAAGGGCCTGAACTACGGGAATCTCCCGAAGGGACTGTTAAAATTTCACCGGTATAAGGAATACTCCAGAACTTCCGTTGAGGAACATCTGGCTGAAGGAGCAGTTTATGCGAAGGATCCTGAAGGTTTGGTGCGCATGCATTTCACCCTGTCGCCTGAACATATTGATGCATTTCTTACCCTCCTGGAAGAAGTTCAGCCCAATTATGAACGCTACTTCCAGGTGAGCTATGATATTACCTACTCGGTTCAAAAGTCATCTACGGATACTATTGCTGTAGATATGGAAAATGAACCCTTTCGGGAGCCTGATAACCGATTGGTTTTCAGGCCGGGTGGGCATGGCGCATTGCTGGAGAATCTTAATTCCATTGATGCAGACATTGTATTTATCAAGAATATCGACAATGTTGTTCCCGACCATTTTAAGGGAAGCACCATATTATATAAGAAGGTTATTGGCGGAATGCTGATTAACTTTCAATACCGCTTACATGCCTACCTGCAACATCTTGAAAAAGAAGTATATCCTGATTTACTCCGGGAGATTACTCTTTTTACGCGCGAAGAATTGTTTATTAACCTTGGTACTCAATTCGATTCTCTTACGGCTGAAGAACAGCGGCTTGTGCTTTTCAATAAATTAAACAGGCCGATCCGGATTTGCGGAATGGTTCAGAATCAGGGAGAACCGGGCGGTGGTCCGTTCTGGCTGCAAAACGCAGCCGGAGAAATCAGCCTGCAGATCGTTGAATCCAGTCAGGTTGATTTGAATGACCCCGGTCAAAAGCTGATCTTTTCAACCTCAACCCATTTTAATCCGGTGGATCTGGTGTGTGGCATTCGGGATTACAAAGGGGATGCATTTAGTCTGGAATCATTTATCGATCCTTCTACAGGTTTTATTTCGATTAAATCAAAAGACGGAAGGAACCTGAAAGCGCAGGAGTTACCGGGATTATGGAATGGTGCCATGGCCGACTGGATTACGGTTTTTGTGGAAGTGCCACTGGCTACCTTTAATCCGGTAAAAACCATCAATGATTTATTGCGGAAAGAACATCAATAAAATCTACTGAAGAATTACATCATGACACCGGTTTGCATCAATTTCCGGTACCCATGCATCTTTGTAACCGATCTCTATTAACTTCTGTCGAACTTTTTCGGCTTCTTCCAGGGTTGAAAATTCTCCGAAAATGAAGCGTAATAATCCGTCGTCCCCATTGCAAAGCCTTATCTGACCAACATTGCGGAAATAATTAATCTTCATTTTCCCGGCTCCAAGCTGAACGGTATACTTTATCGGTCCTTCACTTGCATTTTCTCCCAGCACCTCAACCACAAGATCATTATCATCGCATGGACAGCGTTTAGCATCAATTTCCGGTATCCAGGCATCTTTAAATCCACTTCTGCGTAAATCTCCAGCTACACGTTCGGCTTCCTCAAGAGAAGAATAAGTACCCACTGTAAACCGTGCCAAACCATCAGGGCCAAAGCAAACCCGCTTATCTTCCAGTATTTTAAAATAATTAACCTTCATTTTACCGGCACCAACCTGTACGGTATACTTTCCTACCCGCTCCGGACTTGGATTATCACAGGCTTGTAAGGCCCCATTAATCAGATATTCTTCGATTAAACGGGTTGTCTTTCCGGAATTATTGGTTTGGGACGAATAACTAACACGGGCAAGCGAATCCTTCTTTGCCTTTTCAATTGCATAGATTATTTTACGCTGGCGCTCAATTGCATCCCGTTCTTTCTTTTCCTGCTCCTTACGATCCTGTTCAATTTGCAGATTTTGTCTGCTTACTTCTGCAAGACTGTCTTTCCGCCATTCTTCCTGCTGAATCCGGAGTTCATTTTCTTTACGTTTCTGAATCTGTTCTGCAGTTTGTCTGGCATTCGTGATGCGATCAAGACTGTCTTGCTCCCGCTTCTCAGCAATCTGTCTGGCGTTTGTAATGCGATCAAGACTGTCCTGTTGGCGCTGCTCAGCAATCTGTCTGGCTTTTGTGATCCGGTCAAGACTATCCTGGCGAATTTGTCCGGCTGTTTCCTTTGCTTTGGTGATCCTGTCAAGACTGTCGCGTTGTTTCTTCTCGGCAGCTGTGCGAACAACTGAAATCAGAGAATCAATTTTCCTGGCTTCCGAAATACTATCCTGACGTTTTTTATTGATAATCATCGCTTCAAAGGCCATTTTTTCCTTAATGGCTTCAATTTTTGACAGACTATCCTTTTGCTTCTTCTGAGTCGCTGCCAGGCGTTCATCATTGAGCTTCTTCTGCAGGTCCCGTGCGCGTTTTAAACGTACCGCTGTGAGACTGTCTGCGACCTTTTTTTCTCTTACACCGGCAATACTATCAGTGTTCAGTGTCGGTTTTTGAATCGTATTTATAACTTTTTCAGGTTCTGTTTTTGGATCCGTGGGTTTGCCTGTATCCTGAACAACGGTCGTTTGCTTATCCGGTAAAATTAACTGACGGTTTTCCTGGTCTTCTGCTTTAAGATCAGGAATTGTAATATTAGCTGAATCGCTGATAGTTGTATCCTGTGATGTGGTAATACCACTGAAAACATCCTGCCGGAATCCGTTTTCATCACGGTATTTGATGCAAAACACCTCCATCCTGTCGCCTTCAGATTTTCGGTTTGAGGTAAAAAATGCAAGATTGCTCAACACATCAGGTTTGTAATACAATTCATCGGACGGACTGTTAACAGGATATCCGATATTAACAGGTTCCTGCCACATCTGGTTCTTGAACTCGCTTTTGAAAACATCAAAACCACCCATGGTATTATGCGATTCAGAACTGAAATAAAACGTTTTCCCGTCATCCGAAAGCCAGGGTGAATCTTCATTTAAAGCTGTGTTTATCGTAAATCCGAGATTTTCAGGATCCGACCAGCTGCCATCGGTCCGCTTTACAATCCGGTAAATATCTTTCCCGCCAAATCCACCCGGACGATCACTCACAAAATACATACTGGTTCCATCCTTCGATATCGAAGCAAATGTTTCATTATAACCTGTATTAATACTCAGATTATCATAGGGTTCGGTCCATTTATTTCCTTCCTGAAGGGCATAATAAATATTAAACCCCCCTTTACGGTCTGAGGCAAAAAGGAAGAATTTTGAGTCATTGGAAAGACAGGAAAAAATGTCGTTATATGGACTGTTAATCGTACCCGGAGCAGCTTCCACCTTTCCCCATACCGAATTGGTTCGCTTTACCTGGAAAATATCTGATTTCCCCGGAACCTGACCAGTTGTCTTCTGACGGTTAAAAAACATGAGGTGTTTCTGACTGCTGAGCTGAGCACCACTTACGGAATAGTTAGCCGAATTTATGAAGGGGATATGAATAAACTGAGCATCGAGCGGAGTACTCATCAGCTTTTTCCCGATGACGATCTGATTCATTTTAGCGTCGACATCCTTTAAGACTTCAAAGTTTTTCTGATTGATCAGTTTTCCGCTTTTAGTGACCAGAAATGAGCGGAATTTCGAATAATTTGTTTCTGCATCATTTAGGCGCCCAAGCCAATGAAATGATTGTCCCAGATAAAAATAGGCATAAACAGGTGAATTCCGCTCCTTGTAATTATTATCACTGTAATCAGGGATGGTGCTTAAAACAGCTTTTTCAAGAAAAGGAAGTGCCTTTACCTTTTGATTATTCTGATTGTAACAATAGCCAATTAAAAAATTCAGATTATAATTATCCGGATCTTCTTTTAAAAGTCTTTGGAAAATTGCCAGGGCTTCGGTGTATTGGGCGTTGTTAATCATATCCAGCGCCATCTCAAAATCAGTTCTGAAGTCCCTTCTGAGACTCCCCTGTTTATTCGGGCCACCGATACCCGATATAGGTGAATAGCCGGAAAATACCTCCTCTAAAGGCAACATAACTATCAACAATGTTATGAACAGCAGTACTTTCCTCATTGACTAATATTAATCCGCCTATCCTGTTTTGTCAGGTACGGGATAAAATAAATTAACCTCTTGCTTTCCATATAGCTAATAATCAACTACATAGAAAACGAGCGCTATAAATACTTCAACAAGGAAAAATAAACACAAAAAGCGGGTTAACCCACATTCTTTTATTAACAAGAGGGGGCTAATTATTAACTATTGCTAAACAATAGGGATATGGCAGGATTATTCGGGAATATGCAGCGGGAATAATTTCTGAAGTTTATCCAGATTGAATGGTTTAACAAGGTGACCATCCATTCCGGCATTCATACATTTATTGCGGTTTTCCTGAGAGGCGTCTGCAGTCAGAGCGATAATCTTTACTTTCTTTTCCCGTAAAGTATCCTCCTCAAATTTCCGGATCTGTTGTGTAGCAACAATACCATCCATGCCGGGCATCTGTATATCCATCAGAATAAGGTCAAAATCTGATTTTTTAAACAATTCTATCGCGGCAATCCCATTTTCTGCAATAATAATGCGGGGTTTGAATTTCTTAAGCGACAAGGCAATGACTTGCTGATTCACATCATTATCCTCAACGAGCAATATACTCACCTGTCCGGTTTTGCTTTCAACAGGTTTATAGACTGGCTCAATAACAGGTTTTCCGATATAAATGCTTTCAGGAAACATCCCTGTAATTATTCTTGCCAACTCCCCTGTTTTGACAGGTTTTTCGATAAACGCATTGTATCCTGCGTTATTAATTTCTTCCTGCCTTACAATATCAAGCCGGGATGAAACAAATATCAATTTCAGGTTTTCCAATGAGGCATCCTTACGCAATTCAGCCGCAAACGAAAGTCCGTCTGTATTGCTTAGCTGATGATCAATAACAAGCAAATGAAACGGGAATGGTGATTTTTGAGCTCCCTGAATCAGGTTGAATGCATTTTGAGCATTATCGGACTCAACCACCCGACAATTCCAGAATTCAAAATACTTTCTGAAAATCATTCTTGAGTTAACACTGGTATCAAGTATCAAAACCTTTTTACCATGCATATTCAGATACTCCCCGGATGTATCCACTCCGGTGACAGTTTCAAAAACAGCTGTAAATACAAATTCTGATCCCTGGCCGGGTTCACTTGTTACACTGATATCTCCGCCCATGATATCCACAATACGGTTTGAAATAACCAAACCCAATCCTGAACCGGTATATTTCCGCGTAACAGATGTATCTGCCTGCATAAATGGCTTAAACAAACCTGAAATCTCCTCAGTCGACATGCCAATTCCGGAATCTTTGATTTTAAACCGCAATTTGACAAATTGATCTGCTTTTTCAATCAGTTCAGCCGAAATTAAAATCTCACCCTTCTCTGTAAATTTAATTGCATTGTCAGCAATATTACAGATAACCTGCCGCAACCTGTTGGTATCTCCATTGAGCATAACAGGAATGTAGGAATCGAAGAAATCATTCAGTTTTATGCCCTTTTCTTTAGATTTTACTGAATATTCATCAATTATTTCATTGAAAAGAGAACTGATGTTAAATGGTCTGGATTCCAATTCAATCTTCCCAGACTCAATCAAGGTAAAATCAAGTATATTGTGAATAACTGTAAGCAGCGAGTTTGATGACCGGATGATCACATCGGCATAGTTCTTTTGATCCTGATTCAGATTGGTTTGCTTCAATATTTCTGCCATCCCTATAATCCCGTTCATCGGAGTCCTGATTTCATGGGACATATTGGAAAGGAAAACACTTTTTGCCTTGTTGGCTCTTTCTGCAATATCTTTTTGTTGTTGCAGCAAAATGTTCGACTTAATCTTGATCCGAAGTGAATAAAATACAAGTCCGACAATTATGGACACCAGGATAAAACCAATAATAAAGATATTGGTCAGATATTTCTGTTTTTTCAGACTGAGTTCCTGAATTGTAGCTTTATCTTTCAGCAATTCAATTTCCTTCTCCTTTTTATCGGTCTCATACTTAGTCTGCATCTCAAGAATAGATCGAGAATACAGTTCTTTGCTCATGGTATCGTTAACCTGCTGAAACAGAATTGCATATTGATAGGCCTTATCGAATCTGTTTTGGGAAGCAAACACTTCCTGTATAGCCTGATAAATACTCCGGAGCTGATCGAGTTGTTTGTTCCGCTGTGCAAAAACAATCGCTTTTTCGAGATATTCAAGTGCTTTTTCATTTGCCCCCTGAATTTTATAAGCACTACCTATATAATACAAGGTATTGGCATCAATAGTTCCGATTTCCTGAGAAATTTTATACGATTCAAGAAAATAATTTAAGGCCTGAGAATACGATTGTGAATCATAATACAAACTACCTATATTATTAAGCGCCAATGCCTTACCCTGTTTATCATTAATTTTTTCACAATAATTCAAAAACTCCCGAAATGCAGTAAGTGCCTCTTCAGGCTTGCCCATCACACTATAAATCATACCAATGTTGTTAACCATGGCACTCATTAATTCAGCATTCTTTAACAATTTAAAAATTTCGAGAGCTCTGGTATAATGCTCCAGTGAATTATCATATTGAACAAGATAGTAGTAAATATTCCCGATATTATTCAGCGCTTTCCCGATACCAACAGAATCCCGGATACTTGTATTGATTTTGAGAGTCTGAAGATATAAATCGAGCGACTTCTGATACTTTCCCTGTCCTTCCAGGGCAGCTCCCTGATTTGTTAAAGCAGCAGCAATACTCTTCTGATCACTTATTTTGTGTGAAACAACCAGACTTGAATCATAAAATTTCAAGGCACTTGTATAGTCCTTATAATTGAAATAGGCATTCCCGATATTAATATAAGACAGCGCCTCCTGCTTATAATTACCTGATTGTCTGGATGCCGATAAGGCATCCTTTGCAAAAGTCAAAGACCGCGAAATATTCGAATTGGAATAATATTTCGCCAGATCATTTAATGCCTCGACTTTCTTTTCACCGCTTAGATTGCCCAGACTTTTTTCCAGGTTTTCCATAGAAGCCTGATTTTGCGGGAAGGCGACTCCGCATACCAGGAAGAAACTAATCAGGAGCGTAATTATTCGATTCATGCTGTCATTTTTTAAGAATGCATAAAGCTTAATATTTTAAAGTCTTGGGCACAAGTTTGAGTTTGGGCTTTTCTTTTGCTTGTTCTTTCTTCTTTACTTCTGTAACATCCATCGCAATGCCCGTTTCAGCCAGTGGTGTAATTGCAAAATTATTTTTCCCGGTTTTACTTCGTGAAACCAGGTATTCAGAATCTTTATAGGGTGAGCGCGAATAATATAAATCATCACCAAGGGTATTAATCGGAAACCCTGCATTCCGGACATCTTTTATGGCTCCACCGACGACATTGGCTGTAAAAACATCATATCCGCCCATACCCGGTTGCCCGATCGAACTGAAATAAAAATGTTTACCATCCTCCGAAATCGACGGCGATTCCTCATGACCTGAAGTATTCACAGAACTGCCAAGATTCTCAGCCTGTCCCCAGTCACCACCCAGTGTCCGGGTCGATTTGTAGATATCCCTGCCGCCATAGCCACCCTTTCGGTCGCTTGAAAAATACAAGGTCTTCATATCCGGAGATAAGGATGCGAAGGTTTCTTCACTTTTTGCTGTATTGATGTTTGCATTCAACAGTTCGGGTATCGACCACTGGGTCTTACCTTTCCGGGTTGACGAATAAATATGGTATTTTCCATCCCGGTTGGAAACAAAGTACATGGTATTCCCGTCTTTGGAAACACAACAGAAATTATCATCCCCATCACTGTTTACAAAGGGCATCCGAACCGGTCTTCCCCATTTTCCTTCTACTTTACGCATGTAGAAAATATCGCTGCCCGCAGGCGTTGTAACCCCTACCCTCCGGCGACTGAAATATAAAGTGTTCCCTTTATCAGCATATTGTGCGGCAAAATCGGAGAAGGTAACTGTGTTTACAAAAGGAATTTCCGAGAAAGATACCTTCACCACATTTTCTACCATCATCCGGGCATTCACAGCGGTTTCAATCTTTTTATTGACCTCCTCCAACATTCCTTTATCCTTTTTCTCATCAAGATAAACCTTAAAAATCTTGTAATTAATGAGTGCTTCGTCAAATAAATAGTCATTATACTGTAAATCACCGAGTTTCAAATAGGCAAAAATGGGCGCTTTCCTTTGTGCCATGGTATTCACATAATCGGGCACTGTATTCTGAATTGCTTTCATCAGATAAGATGTTGCATCTTTTTCGTATCCGTCGATGTTGAGCAGACAATCTGCCACAAGAAAGTTCAGATTTGAATTATCAGGATCCTTTAACAGCATCTCCTTAAATACCTGTAATGCTTCAACAAACTGCCCCTGATCATACATTGCCTTTACAGCAATGAAGGTTTGCTGTTTATCCTTCTCCTGAACAATAGGCAAAAACTGTGCGGAACTCCATTTGGAAAAGAGCAGTACACAGATAAAAATAACCAACCGAAGGTGTTGTCCTTTCAAACTATTATTCTGTTTTGTTTGTATACAAATATAGCATGAAAAAAACGCTAAAGCGTAATTTTCTGCAATTCAACAGAATTATACGGAGAAATCAGACTTTGGTTCGCCTGAACCTGAATTTATTTTCCTGCCCTACCAACAAACGCCGGATATTCTTTTTATGGGTAAACGGAATAAACAAGGCAATAATAATGGCAAACAGGATGAGGGCTGGATATTGATCCGCTGAACTGTAATACACAGCAAATGGGAAACTGATGGCTGCCAGAATCGAAGCCAGAGAAACATACTGAAAAATCAGAAAAATCAAAATAAAGACCCCGACAACTATTAATATGGTATCCGGATAAAGAGCGACCAGAACGCCCACCAGTGTTGCAACACCTTTACCTCCTTTAAATCCAACGTATACAGGAAAAATGTGCCCGAGCGTAACCACTAGACCCAGCAATATCTTAAGATTTACAATCTGCTCAGGGGTCATCGAGACGGGCGCAAAAATATTTCCAAGGTAGACTGCAAACCAGCCTTTCATCACGTCAATCAATAAAACAGGTATCCCGGCTTTTGCACCCAAAACACGAATGGTATTCGTTGCTCCGGCATTCCCGCTTCCTTGTTCCCGAACATCAACACCGTAGAATACCCGCCCAACCCAAACCGATGTTGGAATCGATCCGATTAAATAGGCAAAAACAATAACGGCTGTTATACTGAAATATTCAAATTGTTGCATGTATTCAAATCAATCTGCAAAGGTACATATTTATATCTCCGGGATCCCCTCCATACGGCGTAAAAAATCTTTTTTCTTTTTCACTGTGGCTATATTGAAGCGGTAATTCTCTTCTCCCTTGTCCCCTTTCTGGGTTCGCTTATCCGGTTTCATTTCTGTTATAACCTTGTTAAAATCAGTGGATGAGGAGATTACCTGCATCAGATTCCGACTGTAATTAAAATAGAACCAGGTGTTCTGGTCAATTTCAATATACAGATCCAGAATATCTCCGCTCCGCTTTTTGGTTACCTCTATAAAACCTCTTACATACTTATTAATCTGGTTTTTCTCAATGGTTGCCAGTCCCAACTGATCAGTAGAGACAAACGAATTGGTCAGCGGATTCCACTTCATCTGCACATCGCTGAACATCATGGTGTGATTTAAAACAGACGGAACTTTCTTAAGATTACCATAAAGGCTAATCTCCGTTATCAGATCTTCTGCTTCCTTCATTCCGGTTAGCTCTGCCAGAGACTTTTTAAATTTATCTGTTGAAAGATCAGCAGCAGCCAGATTCGATTTATCCAGGGCTTCAACAATCATTTTCATGGCATTATCCGCAAAATAGAAATCCAGTGTCAGCACCAGATCAAACTGAGCCGAATCCGGAATGCTGAAATAATCGAGTGATCCGATTGTATTGAGTTTTACCTGCCCGAATGAAGCCCCCATATTAATTTTGCCCTCACCATGCAGCACGCATCGCGATCTGTTTAAACTCAGAAAATTCCCCGGCAAAATGGGTTGTTTCAGCTTTTCGGCAGAAGCGATGCGGTACTCATCCGCTTCAGGAAAATATTCCACAACACCCCTTGCCGAAATCAAATCCTGATCACTGTAATTCTCTTTACGGGTAAGGAATGCTGAATAAATGTTATTGGTTTTCTGTGAAAAGGCAAGGGCTGCAAACAGATTCTTGTTCTCTGTATCCCGTAAATCCTCACTCACCGGCAAACTGATTTCCTTTGGATTGACCATGGCATTGAATCGAACCCAGGCTTCGGGCAAGGTGTCGCATTCATGCTGAATTCTATAACCGCCTTTAAAAGTTAAAAACTCCTGACTGGCTTTTAGATAGGCATCTCCGGCAAAATCAAAATAGGCATTGAGTTTAAACTGAAGCGAATCAGAAATTCTGGAATAGGCGTTCGTCTGCAGGGTTGTATCCACATGAATCTTACTCAGATAGATATCCTGCTTTTCATTTTTATCATTGATATAATAATAGTTACCAACACCGGAATAGCTTTTACGCGATTGAATATCAATAATGGCCTTATCGATTTCATGATACTTGGTAACCGTATTGGCCAATACCTTCGCGTTCTGCAGCGTTTCCATCTTTGCTTCTCTGAAAACAGTGACCTTACCCTTATCCGGGAAAATGGCCGCATCGGCAACCCGGATAAAACTAACCTGTTCTGCATAAATGATGTTGTTTCTCAGGTTGTAGCGGGCACGAGGAGAAAAGAAACGTAATGAATCCTGTTTGGGGTGCACGGAAACGAATTCCGAACCACTGATATCAATATCAATCAACTGCCGTAAATCGGCCTGATCTCCGGTTGGAGCCACCTTCATCTTACTGTTACTCAGAGCAATCTCTTCTTTATCCATAAACCATTCGAATTCATCCATAAAACAGATGTACTGGTTTACAGGAAAATCAACTTTCGACCCTCCCCCGTTTGATTTGAATTCTCCCTTACGCTGATCAAAATCAATATGAGCTTTGTAATTGTGTGTCGAAAAGGCAAGTTCTTTTAAATCAAAGGTTTTTAGACGAAAGTCTGCCGTATCTGAATCAAATTTACGGTTTTTAAACTTAAACAAATCTGAATCCATTTCAGCATCCGCCAGTTGAACCATCCCACGGCCGGTCAGGCTGTTCGGGGTTAGCTGCATCAGTCCTGTCAGGCGGCTTTCGTTGTTGTACAATTCGATTGGTTTATCAATTGAATTGATACTCAACAGATCTTTGTAAGGCATAAAGTGCTCATACACATTACTTGCAATAACAGGAGGATACTCAACACCTGATTTTTGTTCCTTAAGATCAAAACTTTGAAGAACTGCATTCACTGAATCCGGATAGAAATTAAAATCATTGGAAACGGATGTTGATAACAGATAAGTCATGTCCCCATTTCCTTTAAACCCATTGTGCGACAGGCTGATCTGATTGGTGAAATTCCCCACACCTCCATAAACAGGAAGTCCTCCGGATGGCGTATTCTTGATGAATCCCAGGGAATAATCTTCCTGAACACGCAGGGGTTCTTCCAGGTCAGGGAAAATTCCGGCAGAAACCAGATACCCCTCAAACTTAATTTCATCGGTCGAGAAATTATCAAGATTGTTAAGTGTAAAAGGAAAGACATGGAAGAAGAACTTATCCTTTTTATACACGCCCTTTTGAATAGGATAGCCATTATAATACACATAGGCATCCCCCTTGCTGTTAAAAATCGGATAGTTCGGATAGGGTGTCAGTCCGGACTTATTATTCGGATGATCTATCAGCAAATCCCCGCTCAGACTGCGGATCACGGTTTTAACCCGAACGAGCGGATACTCACCATATTCGTTCTTTTCGCGCATATGCACTTTAAAACTAAGCGAATCAACCGTAGGCAGATTGAGTTTGAATTTAGCATACTCGAAACTGCAATCCTTGGCAAAAAAGTCGAATAAACCGGCATGAACACGACCGGAAAACAAAAAGTCGCGATCCTTTTTCATCACCAATTCCTGATTGTCGGGATAGATATAAACCTGTTGGGAATCACTCAGATAAACCATTGGAACACCCCGAAGTTTCAGGTCGAAATTCAAAAGACTTAAGGTGGCATTGGGCTGTGCCGAAATGGTCGAATTGAATTGCAATACATCATAATCAATCTTGCGGGAACGGGCATTCAGGTAATTGAACAACCGGTCCTTTATTTCAGCTTTATTATCGTCGAGATCATAGGTCAGAAAACCACGGATCGACAGTGTAAGTAACATTGCCTCAACCTGTTCCTTCGGTTTACGCATATACATCGACATTTCCTCTAACCCAATCTCCCGGGTATTGTATTTCTTCGAAAACTGAAAAACTATATCCAGCGGATTTATTTCATCGATGCCCTGCAATTTCAGATAACGCGATTCCCTGTAGTAATTTCCCGACTCAAACTGAGCCGAACTTTCGAGTCCGGGCCCTTTGATCATCGTAAAATCGACTTTGGGCTCCTCCATTTTCCAGTAAACGGCCTCGCAATACATATCAAGATCATGGTAAGTATTGTAGTAAGGACTCATGGCCAATCCGTCGCTGTCGCGGATAAACGACAATTCCCTCCCTTTATCAATGTATTTCATTTCGAGTCCCGGATGAAAAATAGAATCTTCCTCCCAGAATATTGTAATGGAAGCCCGGGCAGAGGTTATCCTGTCCTGCCGGATACTGAATGCTTTAGAACCGGCAACGATGAAAATCTTATTATCACGCTTGAAAAACAGATTCGCATCCTTTTCTTTATTCCCGGTACCAAGCACTTTGGCGCCATGCAAGGAAAACCCGCCTTCATAATCAATATCCTTGAAAATATTCCCAATCTTCATACGCACATCGTAGGAGGTAAACCGCGGATATGTGGCCCGGTCTTCCCCGGTATTCACAAGTATTTTCTCTTCAAAACTACCAAGCAGACCATGATCAAAGTACAATTTATTCGTAAACTTCACGGAATCAGCCTTGTAATTCGAAAATTTCACACCAATCCGGTAGTTATCCAGTTCTGCAAAAACCTGTTCCGAATCAAATCCTGCACGGCGCCAGTCGACTTTTCCTCCATTCCCAACCCACAACAACTGCGTCGGATAATAGATCCCGGAGGTCCGGTAAATGATGGAGCTGTCTTTATTGGCATAACAGCTCAGATCGAGCGAAGGAAATATTACCTTGGGCACTGAATCGTAGGCAAACTGATAGGTAGCCGAACTCGATTTCCATTTTACAGCACTTGAACTGTACAAAACCTGTTCGGTAAACAAACTGTAGGATATCCCGGTGAATGCCAGAAACTTACGGTTGGAAGTTACTTCAAATGACTTTTCAAGTATGACAAACCAAGAGTCCATGCTTTTGGCATCGGGTGTGGTTTTCATAAAGGCCATCAGGGTCTGCAGATATTCATTAAAATGGGGAACAGGCCTCATTTTAAATTTCAGCATCGTATTGGAAACCTTGATAATCCTCTGCTGTACCTCCGGAGCAAAAACGCCTGAATTCCAATCAATTGTGAATTTTTCAAGCAATTCTTTGCCTTCTTTTTTCTTATTCTTATCGTAAATTCCGTCAAAAAAACCATTCAGCTCTTTGAGATAAACGGCAGGATCCGACGAAAAGCTTTTTAACTGATTCTGTCCAAAAACAGGCCGAATCAAAAGAATACATAAAAACAGGAAGAGTATCAGTTTCCTCATGGTGTTCGTTATCAGGTGTTTAACCGATACACCTCCGCGGTCCACCGGTTACGGATCAGAGAACGTTCGTGCTTCAGATTTAGTTTGGCAGCGCAATCGGAGATATGAACAGCATCTTCTTCATAGTATCCGGATAATAGCAATAATCCATTGTTTTTCATGCACTTAACATAATGATGCATGTCGTTTAACAGAATATTCCTGTTGATATTTGCTATAAAAACATCGTATTGATAATCCGGCAGATCACCGGCATCCCCCAATTTAACCTGAATTTCGGAAAAGCCATTGGCCTCAACATTCTCGAGTGAATTCCGGTATGCCCATTCATCATTATCGATGGCCATGATATTGACAGCACCTTTTTTAGCTGCCATCACAGCCAGCACAGCCGTTCCACATCCCATATCCATCACCTCTTTTCCTTCCAGATCGAGGTCGAGCAAATGCTGAAGCATCATATAGGTTGTTTCGTGATGGGCAGTTCCGAACGACATTTTCGGTTCGATCAGAATCTCATACGGGATGGCAGGATCGGGCTCATGAAAAGGGGCGCGTACACGGCATTTCCCTTCAATAACCACGGGTTCAAAATTGGACTCCCAGACAGCATTCCAGTTTTTATCTTCGTGTTGCTCAATGCTATAGGTAAGTCCGCCCTCCTGGAAATGATCCGACATCAGTGTTTTTAGTTCTGATTCATGGAACAATTCTGTTGGAACATAGGCCAGCAGGCAATCGTCTTCTTCTGAGAAGCTGTCAAAGCCAAGATTCGCCAGAAAGGCCGGCAGGATATCAAAATCCCCTTCTCTTCCGCCGCGGAAAGTTACACTCAGGTATTCCATGTTTAGAAGGATTGGCAGATCTTCCAGAAATCACCTGCTTTCAGACTGGCACCACCGATCAGTCCACCATCCACATCAGTCTGTGAAAATAATTCAGCGGCATTGGCAGCATTACACGACCCACCATATAATATGGTAGTCACATCTGCCAGCGCCTGATCGTATTTTTTGGCAATACAACTGCGGATAAAAGCGTGCATCTCCTGAGCCTGAGCAGGAGAAGCTGTTAATCCGGTTCCAATGGCCCAAACGGGTTCATAGGCGATCACCAGACAGCTGAACTGGTCGGCAGTCAGATCAAATAAGGATTCATTGAGCTGTTTTTCAACCACTTCAAAATGGTTTCCGGCTTCGCGTTCAGCCAGGACTTCGCCACAGCAAAATATTGGAACCAGATCATGGCTGAGCAATGCTTTGACTTTTTCTGCCAGAAAAGCATGATCTTCTTTAAAATACTGCCTGCGTTCCGAATGACCGACAATACAATAATCAACGGCAAAAGAAGCCAGCATAGCTGCACTTACTTCTCCGGTAAAGGCACCGGCATCGGTTGGATAGCAATTCTGGGCTCCGATTCCGATATTAAATTCTTCGAGGATATCTCCGGCAAGTTCGAGGTAAGGAAAAGAAGGACAAACAACAGCAGTTACGCCTTTAAGTGGTTCATTTTCTGCAAGTTCAGCAATTTCAGACAATAAATCTTCGGCTTCTTCAAAGCTTTTATTCATTTTCCAGTTCCCGGCAACGATTTTGGTTCTCATAGGTTTGGTGTTTTGTTT
>CAYLTH010000074.1:0-2965 GCA_964386485.1 uncultured Bacteroidales bacterium
ATTCCTACATCGATCCGGTCACGCTTTGCCAGAGCCATTGCGAGTTTACAGTCGAGATTACCGAAGTGGTGAACATGATCTGTCCTCCCGATTTCAGCCTTTGTGTTGGCGCATCTTCCGTGATCCTCAGCGGAGGAAGTCCGGCTGGCGGGGTTTACAGCGGTGCAGGCGTTTATCAGGGACAGAATCAGGAGTATCACTTTGATCCTGCTTTGGTAAGTACCGGTAACCATACCATTACCTACACCTATACCACGCAGTTTGGTGTCTATACCTGTACTTTCATTGCCACAGTCAATGATTTACCAACAGTAACCTGCCCGACAGACATGAGTGTTGCCGCAACCGGCGTTCCATTCGCCCTGAGCGGAGCTCTGCCAGTTGGCGGAACTTATTCCGGACAAGCTGTGATAAACAATATGTTTAATCCGGCCATGGGTCTGATTGGTCCAAATAATGTGCTGTATACCTACACTGATCCAACAACCCTTTGCCAGAACAACTGCGAGTTCACAGTCGAGATCACCGAAGTCGTGAACCTGATTTGTCCTCCCGATTTCAGCCTCTGTGTTGGCGCATCTTCGGTGATCCTCAGCGGGGGAAGTCCGGCTGGCGGGGCATACAGCGGAACGGGCGTCTATCAGGGACAAAATCAGGAGTACATCTTCGATCCTTCTCTGTTAAGTCCGGGCGGATACACGGTTACCTATACCTATAGCACCCAATTTGAAAGTTATTCCTGTGATTTTGATATCAATATTCTGGAATTACCGGAAGTGACCTGCCCTTCAGACATGAGCGTTCCTGCAACTGCAGCAGCATTCCAGCTTTCAGGCGCATTACCCATTGGAGGAACTTATTCCGGACAGGCCGTGATGAACAATATTTTTGACCCGTCCATGGGCCTGATTGGTCCGAACAATGTGCTCTACAGCTATACCGATCCGGTAACCCTTTGCCAGAGCCATTGCGAGTTTACAGTCGAGATCACCGAAGTGGTGAACATGAGCTGTCCTCCCGATTTCAGCCTTTGTGTTGGCGCATCATCGATGATCCTCAGCGGGGGCATTCCGGCTGGCGGGGTTTACAGCGGAGCAGGCGTCTACCAGGGACAGAATCAGGAGTATATCTTCGATCCGGCTTTGGCAGGTTTTGGAAATCATACGATTACCTACACCTATACCACACAGTTTGGCGTATACACCTGTACATTCATTGCCACGGTTAACGCATTGCCAACCCTAACCTGCCCGACAGACATTAATTTCTGTTGGGGAAATCCACCGCTAACACTTAGCGGCGGGATACCGGCAGGTGGGATTTACAGTGGACCAGGAGTTAGCGGAACCACCTTTGATCCGAATAGTGCAGGTCTGGGTTCGCATGTAATTACCTATACCTACACAAATGCAAACAACTGTTCTACTTCTTGTGAATTCTCTATCAATGTGATCAACGGGCAACTCTTATCAGTTACTATGGTGGCTGATACGCTGAATGCCTGTATGGGAGACAATGTCACTTTCCAGGCTGTTACTCAGAATGCCGGTCAGAACCCATTGATTCAGTGGTATGTAAACAACCAGTTACAGACAACAACCGGACAGACTTTGACGATCTCGCCTCAGCTAAGTTCCAACGTTTATTGTGTGGTGAATAGTTTTGAACCATGTACCCTTGGCAATCCTGCAACAAGCAATACCCTGACAGTCAATGTATTCCCGTCACTGAATCCGGCTATCAGCATCAGTGCGGATGATGACACGATTTGTGAGGGCACGCTTGTAACCTATCATGTTGCAATGGTGGCCGACACCGGAAGTGCCCCTGTATTCCAATGGCAGGTAAACGGGATCAATGTGGGAACAAATTCGCAATCCTATTCCTACATACCCGGCAATGCTGATCTGGTAAAATGTCTGCTGATTGTAAATGAGCCTTGTGTAAGTCAGAATCCGGTGATTTCGAATATAATAAGTACGATTATAATCCCGACGCCGCTTGTATCGCTTAATCTGGCAGTCGATTCGATGTGTATCAACTGGGATCCGGTATTGCTGACGGGAGGTACTCCTTTGGGTGGAACCTACAATGGATCCGGTATTGTAAATCAAATATTTAATCCAATGCTGGCAGGTGCAGGAACACACACTATCAGTTATACGTATGTGAATACCTGGGGATGTCAAAATATCGGAATTGCTCAGATCTTCGTAGACTTATGCACGGGTCTGCCAGTTCATACAGAGATGAGTCCGATTGTACTTTATCCAAATCCTGCCAATGAAACGCTGCTTATCCGGACGGGTAACAGGCAACTGCATTCTGACATCATCCGTGTTACGGATCTTATGGGAAAACAACTGAATCTTAAGATTCTCATGCTGGATAATTCAGAAATTATGCTGGATATCCGTGAATTGAGTCCGGGTCTGTATACGCTGCAACTGGATACGGAATACCGAAAATTTATGATAGTACGATAGGTTTTGCTTAAAAACATCAATACTTTGATTATGAAAGCGGTAAATGTGTTGTTGGTTCTGGTCATGATTTCCGGACTCGTTTATAGTCAGGATCTTGACAATCTTAAAGGGCAGGCTCCTTTTAAAATTACGGGTCAGATTGGGACCAGCAACACCTTTTCAAGTTCGAACCAGAATGTAACAAACCGGGATCCCATAGCCAATCAGGTTTTTGCCAATATCAATTTTGCGATTTATGGTATTGATATACCCTTTTCCTTCTATTATACCAACCGGAATACTGCTTTTTCCCATCCTTTCATCAATATGGGAATTTCTCCCCGGTATAAAGCGCTTAAAGTGCATCTTGGTTACCGGAATATGAAATTTTCATCACTGACTTATAGTGGTTTAACATTTCTGGGAGGAGGACTTGAAATTAACAACAAATGGTTGCGGCTGGGGATGTTTAAGGGAACACTCAATCAGGCGAATGCGGA
>CAYLTH010000074.1:3065-12428 GCA_964386485.1 uncultured Bacteroidales bacterium
AAGGCAAGTCTTTCGCCCGGCAAATGGAACACCTCCGCGATGTATAAATATATTCAACCGGATTATGTGAGTCTCGGAGCCCCGTATATGACCAACAACTACCGGAACATCGGATGGAATTTCAACACCAATCTGCTGAAAAACAAAATCATTTTCAACCTGATGACAGGATATCAGCGTGATAACCTGACCCGACGCCAGTTGTATACCAACCACATCTATAATTATACTGCAAATCTGGTATTGCGGCCGACAGAAAATTTCAGTCTGAACAACACCTATACCGGTTACAGCATGAGGCAATCCGATGGAAGCCTTCCGGTAAACGATACAACCCGGCTAAACCGCATCATGCACAATTTCACCATCAGTCCGAATTACACCCTGCCTGTAGGGAAAAATGCGCACATGATGGGATTGATGGCAAATTATACGGCAACAGAAAACCTGAATACCTTACGTCAGGATTTTTCTGATTTCGTTCAATATTCGGCAGGAGTAACCTATAGTTACTCGATTCATGATCCGGCAGTAAATATTTCAGGAAACTACAATTATCAGCAATCTGATGCAGATTTTTACAAAATCCGTTCCCACTCACTGGGTGCCGGAATTCAGCGAAAATATCTGAAAGAAAAAAATCTGAGTGTGCAACTGAACAGCAATATCAGTTTAAACTCGGTCGGAGATATCAGCAATAACATGGTTTTCAATGTTCAGGGCGGCGGATCCTATGTTTACAAAAAAAACCACAATCTGGGACTTCGGATTGCGATGAATTACAGTAAAAACAGTCAAAGCAGCGGATTATACCGGGTAACCGGAACAGATTTTATTGCGAACCTGAGTTACACATACCGGTTCAATCCACAAAAGAAAAAAGCAGCCATTCCGCAAGTGCAATAGTCAACAGAAACAAACCTTACAATAAAGATAAAATTATGAAACGGCATAGCATCTTACTGATCCTTCTGGCAATTATCCTGAAGACAGGCTTACTCAGCGCCCAAACATATCCGCTTCAAATCAATATTATACCGAAGGCAACCTATTTCCCACCTTATATCGGGGAATATATTGATGATCCGTATCGGTTTTTTGATGTAAGGGTCAATAATCAAAATGCCAGTTCATATCAGTTTTATCTTGTTCTGCGTCTGGAGATGGTGAGTCCGCCTGATTTTACAGGGACTTCACCTGTTGACAATCCACCATCTCAGGGATTAACCATCAATGCTTTACAGAGCGGACTCCTGCTCACTCCGCCCATGTGGGAGCAATTACTCGGGCATCTGAGTGAGTCGGATATAGAAACTACGGGCTTAAACATTGATGATTACAGAGATGGAGTCGCCCTGCTGCCTGAGGGGCAGTATAAAGCCTGTATCACAGCATATGACATGAATGCAACCCCCGGAAATCCGGTTGCGCTGTCTGATCCGGATAATACCTGTGCATTTTTTACGATCTGTTATAATGCGACAGCACCTGTTCTCATGAGTCCGATCGCATGTGCCAATGAGGAGAATATGCTTATTTCACCTTCCAATCTCATCAATTTCATATGGACACCCCCGATATTTAACTGTGCCATACCCGGCTTTGCCTATTCCTTGAAAATAGTAGAACTCATGGAAGGTCAGGATCCGGAATCAGCCCTCGAATCCAATGCAGTTGTACATGAGGTTGAGAATATTCTGACAACTGCCTATACCCTCGACACAAACATCCATCCATTAACGTTATTTCTTGCGAAGACCTATGTTGTCAGGGTTACTGCAGAGAACCGAAATCTGAGCCGGCCGGTATTTCTGACCAACAATGGAGCAAGTCCGGCCTGTACTTTTATTTATGGAGAATCCATTGTTCCGCCGGGTGATCCGCCAGAAACGCCTGAGGAACCCTGGGTTGATCCGGAGGTACAGCATGATACGGTTACCTCCACCATTACCGAATGTTTTGTCGGCGCAGGTCTGAGCACACAAGCCTATCTGGGTGATCTGAATGGACGAAGGATAACCATCGGCCATTTTACGGTTGTAGTCACTGCAGCTAACCAGGGCGCTCCGGGTAGTTTTACAGGACACGGGCATCTGAACTGGATGCCATTTGGCGATACGGTCAGGGTAAAAGTTGAGTTTACGAATATCAAAGTTAATACCCAATTGCAGGTGTTTGATGGTGAAATTTATGCTACCGCCAATACAGAGCTCGACAATTATGTTCCGAAAGAAATACAACAGGCAAAAGAATGGGCAGAGGGGGCATTTAGTTATGCCCAGAAACTGGGACTTGGAGCCACAACAAACCCCTATCATGTAAGAATGCAGGGGTATTATGATATGATCGGGGATTATTCGCGGCAACTGGAGCAGCTCTTTAACGGGGCACCCTCCTATCTCCCGATAACCATCCGGTCTCTGGTTCCTTCAAGTCCCATTGATATCGGAATTATCGGCATGTGTCTGACACCCAATTCTGCTAAAATGAATACCATGGCAGTATTTGATGTTCCCGAATCGCTGCCGGGCACCAACAGCCGGTGGCTGGCCTTTGTGGGGCAGGGCTTATGTTTCACCCCCGACAATTTGCTTTTCACGGGAGAAGGCGCCTTGTTTCTGGCTGCAGATTTCAACATTGAACTTCCGGCAGATTTTGATTTAAATTTCAAAAGGGCAACCACACTTGGGGATACTATTGATGGGACTTTCGTCAAATGGGATAACTCCGGTTTCAGGCAGGCACGCATCGAAGTGGATGTATTGTTTCCGGAAGATCTCCGGGCAGAAGACGGATCCGGGACTGTTATTCCGAATAAGAAAGTTAAAGCCAGTTTTTCAGCACATATACGGGGATGGGATAACTGGATTGCTACTGCAACAATGGACCCATTTCAGATTGCCGGAGTGCCATCCTTCAGTTTTATGGCGCAGGATATCATATATGACCATTCAAAAACAGCGAATGCCGGGCAAATGTTCTTCCCGCCCACTTACACCCCTAACGGGAATGCCTGGTCCGGATTTTTTATAAAGAATCTGACAATTAAACTTCCTGCTGATTTTAAAACCTTCAATACCGGTGAAGCCCGGACTTCTGTATCGGTTCAGAATATGATTATAGATGATGAAGGGATTACCACCGATATTTATGCTTTAAACCTGATAAACCTCAACACCGGAAATCTCGGAGGATGGTCATTCTCGCTTGACACGCTCAAACTAAGGGTATGGAAAACCAGTTCTTTCCAGGCCTATATAGGCGGAAACATCCGATTGCCTATCAGCCACACTCCACTAAGATACAGAGGGGAACTGCGCGAAGTAGGAAATGTACTTGATTACGATTTTTGCATCAGACCTGCCGACAATATCGAAATGAATATGTGGCTGGCAACGCTTACACTGGATAAATCCTCTGGTTTTGCCATCGGGAAAGATGCCGGCGGAATGGCCATCGAATGTCTGTTAAACGGCAACATCAGCATTGCCTCTGTGGGGACAAGCGGAATCCGGATCGGTATACCCGGTGTCAAATTTGAAAATTTTGGCATAGCAAACCGCGTTCCGGGGACCAGCACACCGGATTTCTATATCAGTCTGGGAACATGGACCATGTCAACAGCAAGTCCTCAGAAAAAGTTGGGACCCTTCAGCGTAAACTATGAGAACCCGATTGTTGTCAAGGAAGGGAACACCATATTCGGCTTGAAATTCACGGTAGGTTTTGGGATTCTAACCAATTTCAATTGTACAACCAAAGTAGATATACTTGGCAAAGTTGTTTTTGCCGGTCTTGCGCCGCCAACAACCGAATTCCATGAAGTACGGTTACAGGAAATAACGGTTACAGGCGAGTTTAACCCGGTATATATCTCCGGAAAACTCAATTTTTATTACGATCATCCAACCTTTGGGACCGGCATGAAAGGCCGTGTAGTCGCCACTTTCAACCCAATTGTTACAGTAGATGCAACAGCACAGTTTGGAACAGTTAAAGGAACCAATCCATTTGATTACTGGTATGTAGATGCCCGTGCGGCGTTTAGTCCGGGGATCGACATTTTTCCGTTGAATATTGGCGGTTTTGGTGGTGGGGTATGGTATAATATGGAAGCCAAAAATGTTGCCAGTTCACCTTCTGCCCAATTTGCCGACACAACACGGACAAAAATCGAGACCTTGTCTCCCGATCAATCTCTTTCGGGTATCAATTATCTCCCAAAAAGAAACAGCTGGGGGCTCAAGGCTGGCATTACGCTTACCTTATCCAATGCCATGGGAGGAGGTAAGGTAATGAATGGTTCAGCCTGGGTAATCTGCAGTTTTTCCGGTGGTCGCTTTACAACACTGAGAATAACCGGGGATGTATTTGCCCTGACGGATTATCCTGCCAATAAAAATCCTTTGGCAAAAGCTGTTATGAGTATGGGCTATGATTTTAATGAGAATATTTTTGACTTCAATTTAACAGTCACCGCCAGATTGTTGAGTGCAAGTGCAAGCATCCCCATTAATTTCTGGGCGGATGCCGATGATGGTTTATGGTATCTTAAACTTGGGGATCCTCACGGGGACCGTATTAAAGTTACCGTATTCAAGATGGATGCCGGATTAATTAAAGGCCATCTGTATGCTGAAGCGTATTTTGCATTTGGGAATGCTCTGGACAACACGAGTCTTCCTCCGATACCTGCCCAGATCCAGACATTTCTGGCACCGATTGATCTGTCAAAGTACAGGACAGATCCTTCAAAGGTCGGAGGGCCCAGAAAAGGCCTGTTGTTTGGGGCAAAAGTTGACGGTGAGCTGGACATCAATCTCATCCTTTATGCCCATCTGGTGGCCATAGCCGGTTTTGACGTCACGATGTATCACGATGAAAACAATAACTGTAACGGGAAACCGGCCGGATACAATGGCTGGTATGGGAATGGCCAGATTTATGGTTATTTCGACGGAGATATCGGAATAAAAATTGATGTGTGGTTTTTTACCGGCAGTGTTTCCCTGGCACGTTTAACAGCCGGAGCTTTGCTGATAGGCGGGATGCCGGATCCCTTCTGGGCTTTTGGTAAAGTGAAAGTGAAAGGATCTATACTCGGAGGACTTATCAAGATAAGTACATCACTTGAAATGGAAGTGGGCGAGCCCTGCTATCCCGGAGGCGATAATCCCCTGGCCAATATCCGCATTCTGGAAGAAATGACACCCGGATATGAAACACTGGAAGATGCCAAACAGTATGAACCGGAAAGTGTGTTTATAACACCATCGATTGTTAGCAATATAGAGCTTACTACTCCGACATCAATCCGGTTTATTAACCTGGAAATTCCGCCAAATGCACGCAACAAGAGCACAACATACCGGACATACGTATTTTATCTTGAAAATGTTTTCCTGCTGAAAGGAAATGCAAATACTGTCCCTACCAGTGGTAACGGAGTTCCGCATCCTTTCACCGTAAATGCCAACAACCCGACCCTGGTGACTCTTCCGAGAGATGATTATTTTATGCCAAACACCTGTTACAAACTCAGGGCAGTTGCAACAGCCAAACAATTTTATCCATTGCAAAATGCCTTCGACTGGCCGGAAATCGACGGGGTACGCACCAAACACACCGAAGAGCTGATTACCTTCTTTAAAACAGGGCCTTTACCAGACTATATCACACAAGAGGAAAAACTCTTATCGCTCCCCTTAAATCGCCAACGCTTTTTCTTTAAAAACGATGATTACTTTTTAAGCCTGAAATCGAACCGCCCGGATTTGTTTGTTAACCCGGAAGGACGCCGGATTGAGGCCTGGATAAATCAAACCTTTGCTTTTAGCGGCGTGCTGACGATAAATCCCATGAAAATTCCGTTTAGTGCAGGAAAACAAATTAAATTTTATCCCAACAAAAGCCTACTGGAAAATGAGATGGTGTATACAATATCACTGATCCGGATTAATGAAGCCAAAGAACAGGAGTTTCTGCAGAAATTAGCTGTTGAAAAGCGAAGACAGGTAGTACGGGATTTACTCTCGAATCAGACTATTACCAGTCTTATCGGTCCGGGCGGGCTGCAGGCTCAGGTGCTCAGCGGGCTTACCACAACCGGACAGCAGGCATTGGCCGGAGCCACAATGGTCGGCGTACAGTCCGGTGTTTTGGCACCAACAATTGCAGGACAAACCGGTTCGGGTGGTTTAGGCCGGCCCTTACCCGGAGGTAGTCATTCGCCAACAAATCCGGCACAAACACTGAGTGTCCAGCAAGGGGTAGAAAATCAATGGAATGAGGCCTTAAAAGAGCACAATAAGAAATACAAAAAGGACACACTGGATTACCGTCAGATGGCACTCTCCGGAAAATACGACATGGGGTTCATAGATACACTTTTTACCGTAACCTTCCGAACAAGCAGGTATAATTCATTAGGTGAAAAATTAAGTGCTTATGCACAACTGGACAGGTTGAACAGTGCTGATGCCATATCAAAAAATTCAGCTGAACCCTTTGAATATATTGATATTCACGGATACCAGAGTGTATATGGCCAGGCATACGGATATGCCGGTGCAATTCTCCCCTTATTGCAATTCAGGGAAACAATTGACCCGATATACAAAGCGGATGATAAATACTGGAAAGAAAATTTCTTCGATAAGGTACACCTCATTGATGATAATTGTGAAAAAGCATCCTTTAAACCCAGACCCGCTTTGCCGGCAGTGCAAAATGTAAAAGGTCTGAGTCTTACTTTTCTCACCGCAGTTACAAGCAGGGAACTCACCATTTTCCCCCTGAGTAATCGCCAACCCTCCTATTATTTCCCCTCTAATGGCATGAAAATATGGCATGCCGGCCTGAGCGGACCCTACTTTCTGGACAGAACCGATGTTGCAGGCCCCCTATCCATTAATGAGGTAAGAGGACCTGTTACATCCTCCTTTGCAAACGCAAAAATAAAATATCTACATGGAACTGTGCGCCAGAATCTTGCCTGGGATATGCAGGCCATCGAAAGATTTGGAACCAATTTTAAAAGTTATGTTACAGTATATGAAGGTACCAACGGAGCAGGAAGGGATACATTCGCTAAAAAGTGGATAGAAGAGAACAGGACTGTTTCGGGGCAAAGTGTACTTACATCTATCAGTTTACCGATTTATCAGTTTATTAACTGGCATTCAAAATCTTTTGTCATCTATGACCATTTTAAAACCTTTGTTCCAGCCTGGGTTAACCGGAACTACACATACCGGGATTTGAATGTGTTCCGGCTGGATCCAAACGATCCGACTAAATATAATGCAAGTCGTTCAAGTTCTATTCGTGTTTATTATTAAGCCTTATGAAAACTACAATTCTATACATCGTCCTGATTCTAAGTCTATACAGTATTTCTTCAAAACTTAGTGCCCAGGAATTCCCGGCACCGGAAGCCCCAAAAATCGTCCTGCTGGCCAGAGCCTATAGCGACAGTATCGTATTGCGATGGGCTCCGGATGATGCGGCTGCATGGTCGGTTTCAAATCAATATGGGTTTCATATTATCCGCTCTTACGTAAGGGGAGACAGTACATTTATTTCTGAAACCCTAACGAAAGAACCACTCAAAGCCTTGACACTGGAACAATTGAAGCAGGCTTTCGGACCGGCTGATACCATGGCAGCCATTGCTGCACAGGCCCTGTATGGAAAGGACTTCCAACCCGCTGAAGGGCCTGTTAATACAGGTAATATGGCATCAGCCATTATGAAACAGAATGAAATCCAGCAGATGCGCTATGCTTATGCTATGCAGGCCTGTGAATTCAATCCTTCCGTAGCCAATGCTCTTGCACTTCGTTATACCGACAAAAATGTTAAAAAAGGGGTATTATACGATTATACCATTTTTTCGCTTGTGCCATCAACCATCGTAAAAATTGATCCCGGATATGCGCTGTTACGGAATGAACCCCCAACACTCCTGGCTGTTCCAGCCGGACTGAATATTCGTCAATCCTCGAATAAAAAAATCGAACTGATCTGGTCGCGTGATGAATATAGTGGCTATTTTATCCAGCGCAGTACAGATGGAGGTAAAACCTTTGTCAAATTAAATCACCGGCCCTACTTCACGACGTTGCCGAATCCCGGAAACTCAGAAATGAGCGAGGAAATGGCCATGTACACCGGTCTTTTGCAGGATTACAACATCTATTCCGACAGCATAAACCACGGAAAAACCTATCATTACCGGGTTTCCGGTTTAAACAGTTTTGGAGAAACGACTCCGTATTCTGAATCCATTTCAATTACACCCATTGATCTGGAAGTACCCATTGCCCCCATGATCAATCCGGTCGAATCGATGGGGAATTTTACGAAAATCAGTTGGCAGACCTCTCCAAAGGATACGGATCTCAAGGGCTTCAGAATTCAAAAATCGGATAGCCCGAATGGTGATTGGTCGAATGTAAATACCGATCTGATCCCAAAAGACATCACCTCCTATCTCGATCAATCTAAAAACACCGGCACTTCGGTTTACTACCGTGTTGAGGTGGAAGATCTTACAGGAAACAAAAGTCAGTCGTTTCCGGCGAAACTTACAGTTGAAGACTCCATCGCTCCGGCTTCTCCAAATGGCTTAAACGGGATTATTTACCGTGAAGGGATTGTGGAATTATTCTGGGAATCCAACGCTGAAAAGGATGTAAAAGGCTATCGTGTTTTGTATGCAAATCAGGCTGATCATGAATTTACCGTCCTGACGCCAAAACCCATTCAGGAGAATTATTTCCGCGATAGTATCAACCTTAAAACGCTGACGAAAAACATTTTCTATAAAATTCTGGCAGAGGATAAATCAGGGAATCAATCTGTATTGAGCGCCATCCTGAAATTAACCCGTCCGGATATCGTTCCGCCTTCAAAAGTGGTTGTTCTCGAAAGCAGTCAGGATGAAGAAAGCGTTTCCATCACCTGGTCGCTCAGCGCTTCCAAAGATGTTGACAATTACCTCATATACAGGAAACCTGCCGACACCGAAGAATGGCAACTGATCCGGACCCTCAAATCCGGGACACAAAAAGACGTGATCCGATTTCAGGACACCCCGCCCCCGGCCAAAGCCATGCTTCAATACAGTGTAAATGTGAGCGATTCTGCCGGCAATACTTCCGGACTATGCAAACCTCTTGCTTTCCGGGTAAAAGGAAAATCAATTGTTGATATACCTGTATCAGTTCAGGCAGTATATGATAATGAGAAAAAAGCCATTGTAGTATCCTGGACCGGTGAAGCCAATGAAGCGTATTATTATCAATTGTTTCGGGCTACGGGAAATGAAGAACCTTCTTTGTACAAATCCCTGGAGTCGAC
>CAYLTH010000074.1:12528-15843 GCA_964386485.1 uncultured Bacteroidales bacterium
ATTTCCAAATTAATCCTACATTTGCCCCATGCATCCTCTCCTCAAAAGAATTTATGCCTGGCGGCTGAAGCATATCAGTAACCGCGAATTTGTCTATACGCTCAGCCTTATTGTTGGTCTGGCAAGCGGACTGGCCGCGGTTGTGCTGAAAAATACGGTTTACTATACCCATTATTTTCTGACCCGGGGTATTGATACCGGAAGCTGGAATCTGCTGTATCTGCTGTATCCGCTTTTCGGGATTATCATCACGTTTTTTCTGATCAAATACCTGGCCGGTGAAAACATTTCGCATGGAATCAGCCGGGTTTTGCTGGCCATTTCACGGAACAACGGCAAACTGAAACGCCACGACACCTATTCATCCATGGTTGGAAGTACGATAACCGTTGGATTTGGCGGTTCTGTAGGACTGGAAGCTCCGATTGTGCTCACGGGATCATCGCTTGGTTCGGAAATAGCCGGACTTTTTAAACAGGATTACCGTACTACCGTTTTACTGATTGGTTGTGGTGCTGCAGGAGCCATTGCCGGCATATTCCGCGCTCCGATAGCCGGGGTGGTCTTTGCGCTGGAAGTCCTGATGCTGGATCTGACCATGTCGTCGCTCATTCCGCTGCTCCTGTCCTCCATTGCCGGAACAACCATGGCGGCTCTGCTCATGGGGCAAAGTGTTTTATTCAATTTCCGCCCGAATAATGCCTTTGAATATGAAAACCTGCCATTCTACATCCTTTTGGGGATCGTGACTGGCATGGTCTCTCTGTATTTTACCCGCCTGAATTTCTGGATGGAAGATGCCTTTGACCGCATCCGTTCGGGCTGGACCCGCCTTATTATAGGCGGTCTGGGTGTGAGTATTCTGATTTTTCTCTTCCCCCCTTTGTATGGTGAAGGCTACCTTGTATTAAAAGACCTGCTGGCTGGCAATAGTGCCGATCTGACCAACGGGAGTTTCTTCTTTTCATTCCGGAATGATGCAGTCATGTTCGCCCTGTTTATTGGTCTGGTAATCCTTTTAAAGGTGGTGGCCATGTCGATGACCATTGGTGCCGGAGGAGTTGGCGGGGTGTTTGCACCTTCCCTCTTTGTTGGCGGACTCACCGGCTTTATTTTTGCCCGCATTCTCAATGCCAGCGGGTGGTTTAAGATCCCCGAAACGAATTTTGCCCTGGCCGGTATGGCCGGAGTCATGGCCGGAGTCATGCATGCCCCGCTGACCGCCATTTTCCTCATTGCCGAAATCACAGGAGGCTACGAGTTCTTTATTCCGCTGATGATCAGTGCGACCCTGGCTTACATTACCCATAATTTCTTTGAGCCCAATTCGGTGTATACCAAGCGACTGGCCGAAAAAGGCGAAATCAGCGGGCACAACAAGGACAAAGCTGTGCTCGACCGCATGAATATTGACGACCTGATAGAAAAAAACTTCAACCCGGTCTTTCCCAATGGCTATCTCGGCGATCTGGTTCGTGAAATATCGAAGAGTGAACGAACCGTTTTTCCGGTAACCGACCGCGAAGGAACCTTTTACGGGGTGGTCTGGCTGAATGATGTACGGGGAATCATTTTCAAGCACGAAATGTATGGAAAAGTCTTTATCAAAGACATTATGTATATGCCGGATACCCTTGTTGAATTGGGCGAATCCATGGAAAGTGTGGCCCATAAATTCCACGATACCCCGCATTACAATCTGCCGGTTCTCCACGAGGGGAAATATGTCGGCTTTATTTCCCGTGCCAATTTCTTCACGGTTTACCGGGAAATGCTTAAAGAACTTACCGAAGACTAATCGCTATGAGTACAGAATCAAATAAAGGCATATTCCGGTCCTTTAACCGGAATTACTGGACAGTTATTGTGATGGAGTTCTTCGAACGGGGAGCCTATTACGGGGTGATGTCGGTGCTGTCGGTTTACCTCATCCTCAATGTAAATGAAGGCGGACTGGGCTTTTCGAAAGAGAGTGTGGGGATTATGAAAAGTACGATTACCCCCCTGCTCTATTTACTGCCGATCCTGTCGGGCGCCATTGCCGACCGTTACGGATACCGCCGTACCCTCATGTTTGCCTTTACGATTATGAGTCTGGGCTATTTCTTTACCAGTCTGTTTACCTCCTATACCCTGGTATTCCTGAGTTTGCTGTTCATGGCAGTAGGAGCCGGTTTCTTTAAACCCATTATTTCCGGCACCATTGCCCGAACCACGACCGAACACAATTCATCCCTTGGTTTCGGCATTTATTACTGGGCCATCAATCTGGGTGCCTTTTTATTCCCCTTGTTTTTAATTCCCTGGCTTAAAAGCATTTCCTGGTCTTACATTTTTGTCATGGCCGCTATCAGCACCGGCTCCATGCTGCTGCTCAATATTTTCGTTTACCGCGAGCCTCCGCGTCCGGCCAGTACCAAACCGGTTTCGCAGGTCCTGAAGGAGGCAGTGCTTGTATTGCGGGATTACCGCTTTTTTGCCATGATTTTCATTTACTCCGGATTCTGGATTCTCTATTTTCAGATGTATGATACGGTGCTCTGGTATCTGAAAGATTATGTGGATATGAGTCCTGTGAACCGGGTTGTAAATGGGTTTCTTTCACTGTTTATGGAGAATCCGCAATGGAAATTCGATACCGAGCATGTTACCGTGATGAATGCGGGCATTATCATCCTGCTCCAGTTGTTTGTCTCGGCTTTGGTGAAACATACCAGGCCTTTGCCCACGATGATCACCGGAATTGCCCTCGGAACGCTGGGTATGGGAATTCTGGCCATTTCAAACCACGCCTGGATCTTCATTGCCGGTACCATTATCTTCACGATCGGAGAAATGACAGCCCATCCAAAATTCATTTCCTATATCGGGCTTATTGCACCTCCGGATAAAAAGGCCTTGTACCTCGGATACAGCTTCCTCTATGGCGTGATCGGCAGTGGAATCGGTGGCATTCTCGGTGCCCGCCTCTATGTTCATTATGTGGATACCCTTCATCAGCCCGCCACGCTCTGGATCATTTTTTCGATGATCGGGGTGGCGACGATAGTAGGGTTGTTGGTGTATAATCGGGTTGTGAGAGTGACGCGTGACGCGTGACGGGTGACGAGAGAAAGTGACGTGTGACGCGTGACGCGTGACGAGAATATCGTTGTAGAGGCGCACGGTCGTGCGACTCATGATGGTTGTGCAGTAATGGAAAAAGGTAAAAGGAAAAAGGAAAAAAGGAAAATGTGATGATGACTTTCAAGGTCTTCATGACTGGACTTTCGTTAATGGTGAATTTACGAGACCTGGAAAGTCTCTTGTTCTGCA
>CAYLTH010000075.1:0-4173 GCA_964386485.1 uncultured Bacteroidales bacterium
ATATAACAATCAAAATCAGGATGATTCAACCGTTGGGTCAGCCGGGCGATCTGCGAAGGATCTTTATGGGCCATGATCAGGAAAGCAATTCGCATCGTTTTTTTTACAAGTTTACAAAATAATTAATACAATTGTTTTTTTTGGACCTCCAGAATTACGGTTTTGCCAGAAATCTCGTTGTAATCTTTATCAAACTGCTTGGCATTGAGCATGATAGCCATTGAAACATAGAGCAAAATTCCGGTGGGCGGGGTTCCCAAAATTTCATTACCATAGGCTGCCACCATAATCCCAAACATGCCCGCAGTGAGAGCCGACATTTTTAGTTTGATTTCCGGATCCTTTAATTTAAACATAATCAGGTAACCTGATTTAATAATGATAAAAAACAGAATAAACAGATGGAGTGCCAGACCAATAATACCTTGTTCTGCCCAGATCATTACATACCAGCTATCCGTAGCGACATTCGAAAGGAAGGCATTTGGCAAATACCGTTGTGCTTTGATTCCGGCATGACCAATTCCCCCGCCTAATGGTTTTGAGGCAAGATAAGCTTTTAATTTTTTTTGATTTTCCAATCGAACCTGCAATGATTTGTCATTCGGATCAAAACCGGTACGCATCCTTCTGATTTGCTGGTTATTATTACCTATTGTTGTAAACTTAAAAAACACATAGATTAAAATGATCAGAAAAAAACCTGCAACCATGACGGCTTTATTCTTCTTTAGGATAAAAAACAGGAATAATGCCGCCAGGGGAATACTGATTGCACCGCGTGTACCCGATAACAACATTCCATAAAATCCAAGGATAGCAACCACAATAAAGAAAATCCGGCGCGCTTTCGACTTTTCGGAAAATGCAACAAATATGGCCACAACCGCTGAAAAGGCCTGATTTGCACCAAAGTTCCCGGCATCACTTAAAAAGGAAAATACCCGGAGTTTGCCAAATAATACATGTGTTGCGGCAGCCCCCTGGTTCAGCCAATGCTGTTCCCACTGGTCAACACCCATAAAATTCTGTTGCAGACCTTTCAACGAAACAAGTATCGAGAAAACACCCCATAGAGTTAGGAAAAAATTTAGTTTTTTTCGATTATCTATGAGAATCAGTGTAAGTGGAATGACCAACATCATATACAATGCCATCCCCCTCAGTCCTGCCAGCCATGCCACTTTACTGTGCGCCTCCGGATTAAAAAACTGCATCAGGCCATATCCAAACCATAAACCTGCCATGATTGTAATGTCATTTTTTGCAGGTTTCCAGTCCACACGATCATAAAAGCGATTAAAGATCAGAGCCAGATAGGTCAATATCAGAATCCCGTCCATTAAAACCCCGACAACAGTTAATTCCGGAATATAACGAGGCAAACCGAGCATTAAAAATCCTAAGGCCACAGCTGAATACAACCCAATGACCGGTTTGGTAAAAAGCGCAATTAAAAACATGGCAATAAAAGGCAGGACAAGTAGCGCAACGGCTATTGTTATTCCTTGTTTTCCAATAAGATATGCAGAAATCAGTATAGATAACCCCAAAATCACCATATAACCCGGACTTTTCAGCTTCTCTGATCCGGTAACAGTATCAAAAGGATTTGGGATATTTTTCATCATTTACAGCTTACCGGTTTTGACGAAATTCCAAAACAACATTAACGATTTGTCCTGCGTACTTTTAAATAAGCAGTTTTATAAAAATCAAGTCCGGAACTTAAAATATTGGAGTAATGCATTTTTAATTCAAGATTCATGAAATGAGAACCTACCCAAACCCCTAGAAAAGTAACCACCAAAGAGACCAGGGCAACTGCTTCAAGGGATTTGAAAACAAATACTGCAACCAGGTCACCAACGATATTTGTAGCGGCCATATACATGACTTTCTGAAAGTTACGATTAGGCCTGTTAATACTATCCAGACAAACGCCCGCCATGGTTTCAACAGGAAATAAGATCCCGCAAACCGCAAAGATCCTCACAATAGTCGTTGTAGTTGCTCCGGTAATGGGATCAGTCCCAAGGTATTGCTGACCTCCCAGAATCAGAACCAACAGGTCAGCAAACACAAAAATAAAGATACTCATAACCAGAAATAAATAACTCATCGCCCCTGAGTATGTATAAAACACATTCTTCACTTCCTCCAAATTGCCCTGAATACTTGCTTTCGACATTTTAGGAAAGGCTGTTGCAATAAAGCTGCGCAACGGAATTTGCTGAAGGTCAATGAGTTTTAATGGAATACTATATAATGCAACTGCAGCTGTGCCGAGCGGGCTTAAACTGATAATCAGTGTATCAGCACTCCGCAACAGATTTGTACCTATCAGCGTAAATGTGGTATATTTTCCAAAATCCAGCAATGTGCGATTTGTCTTACGGCTTGCTTTAAAAATATGTCGCAGACCATCCCAACCTGAAAAAATACAGATCCCTGATGTCAGCATTGTAAAAAACAATTGTCCCCAGACCAACTGTACCAGACTCAGATCCAGGACAATATAGCTGAGAAGAATAACAATAAAAAAACCAATACTGTTTACACTTTTAAGTAAAAGCATTTTACTGAATTTCTGATCAGCCTGCATGATTACCAATGCAGTGTTTAAAGGGAGATTAAGAATGGCAAAAAAAGGATACCATAAAAAAAACAGCCCATATCCAGCCTGATCAATTGGGCCGGGGAACAGGAGATAAAAAAACCATAGCAGAATTACAATTCCCGCCGTAACGATAACACCTATGAGGCCGTGTGAACCGATAAACTTAAACCGGTCATTTTGATCAGAACCCGCAAGATAGCGTACAATAGCCGTATTGGTTATTCCAAACCGGAACATTTCGACCAGAGAACCTGAGGAAATATACAACATCCATTCTCCAAACTGATTGGTCGGATATTTTCGTGCCAGCAAAGCAAAGCCAATTAAACCAAAAAAGGCAATGGTCAGGTTGCCGGCCAACGACAGAAAATTTGCTTCACGGATTATTTTCCCAATGGCCTTTTTCATTTCTCTATTCAAAAAGTATGTTTGGAATTGAACTGAAGCCGCATTCCTTTTTTTATCACACTTCTGAACCAGCTCCTTTTCTTCGGAAGATCTCCCAACACAGATTCAATGACTTGTAAATCAACACCATTAAGAATGACTACCGGCTCTTTGCCTGTACTATTTTTTAACACTTCCAGAACTCCCTGATCAGCACCTGTCCAAACACGGTTTGACCGGCATGCGAGTACAACCAGATCAGCTGAAGCAATGAGCGGTTGCGGATAGGTATAGTATAAAATTGCAGGGATTTCAACGATAACATATTCGGGTTTATCAATTAAAGAGTTGTCGTGGAAACGGAGTAAATCAGTATATGTTTCTGCAGTAAAATAATCCTTATCAAATGTATACATCTGATATTCAGCATCAGAAAGATACTGATTTGGTTTATCCAGGAAGGCACTGGCAGTATTGGTTTGTTTATTCCCATATCCCAAAAACCGCATGATGACCTGAAATATATTACTATGGGAAATTTCACCGGACACGGATAATGACCTGGGGTCAAGCGGATAACCGATTTGCTCTGTTTCAATCTGCCGCAAAGATTCGCGGGAATAATTAAGAAACAATACTTTTTTCCCCTGTTTTTTTAACTTGAGTGCGATATTCCCGGCAGTAACTGTCTTGCCTTCATTACTAATTGAACTGACAATCAATATAGTTCGTGGTTTACGTTCTGCAGTATTGGGAATGGTTAATAGTTCAATCTGTTGAATGATCATTTCCAATAAGCGGTTTGTAACATAGGGAAAGTTCAATGATCCTACCCGAAGAATAATTTTAGGAAATACACCTATGACCTTCAGCTGTAGTTTCTTTGAGGCCTTTCCCGGATTTCGGAGAGTCTCATCAAAATATTCTGTTAAAAGGATACTGCTCAAGACAAAAAGAAATCCCAAAACAGCCGCAAGCATAACCAGCATTTTGCGTTTTGTGGGATTCGGTGATAATGGAAAAAATGGCGGATCAACAGCCTTGATGGATGAGGACAGTTCAGCATCCTGCATTTTAAGTTTGGCAAGGCTTAATCCATGGAGAATCTCCAGAAATTCCTGCTCAGATACGCCAATTTCACGTTCAATACGTTTAAGATTTGCACC
>CAYLTH010000075.1:4273-15827 GCA_964386485.1 uncultured Bacteroidales bacterium
AGAACCAATGATTTCAATATCCGCAATTTTGTTGCTGATTTCGCTCAGCTGATTCCGTTTATCAAGAATGTTTGTACTTTTTAGTTGTACTTGTTTCTGGACACCAAGCTTTTCTTCAATTCTGCTAATAGAAGCTTTGGCTCCGGCAAGCTTCATTTTCCGGTTGTTGTAATCATTATCAAGTTGTTCTTTCACAACAGCTACTGCCTTACTCTGCTCATAATAGTTGATGATATTATTGTCCTCATTGAATTTCAACAACTTATCCTCACCTATTTTCAATCGGCCTGCAGCAAGTTTTAACTGATGTTCAAAATATTTAACGACAGCATCGGACCGGTTCTCGGATATTAATTTATAATTCGTCATACAAACCTCTGTGAGCATAGCCAGGGTTTGCTGACAAATACCGGGATCATCCGAGTTGAATTTCAATTTAACCAGATCACTACTGGCAACCCGTTGAACATTTACTGTTGAAATAGCTCTGACAGAGTAATGCGGATGTCCGAAATACAGCAGTTTATAGACATAATTTGTGTCGCTGCTGCCCATATAGGCCTCGAGGTTTCTAACAGCCTGTTCAAAATCCTCCTTTTTAACGGAAGGGGGAATTGTTATATTTTCATGTTGACCTGCATTCAGTTCTGAAAATGAGAAAGTAGCAACTGTATCCACATACGAGTTATTGGAGATAGCAGATTCATCATTTTTAGGTTTATTCCCGGCAGATTTTCTAACCAGCGCTTTTACATAATCCGGTGTTTTCTGGATCAGTCGTTCATAATGCTCCTTCGAAATATAGCGGGCATCATGTCCGGGTAGTAACAAATGTTGCGCAAGAAGGCGAATAGCGACCTCTTGTTGTGTTTCACGAGACTTCAGAACATTAATAAGATTGTCAAAAGCAGTATTTGTGGCGAAAAAACTAAGCGATTTATCCATTTCCACGCTTGAACCCGAAGCTATTCCGGTATAAATTGTTGTTTCGGAAGAATAGGAATAGGTAGGCGTTCTGGTCAGGTAAGACACCAAACCGGCAAGCAACAATGGAGTAATTAACAATAATACCCAATTTTTCTTTAAAAGCCGAATTATATCAATGACCCTCATTCGCATCAGGTTTAGGGGGTGTACGTTTTAATTTCATTCCAACTATTTCCTCTAAAATCATAAATGATGTCAGAAAATTCATCCGAACTGTTTCATATTCAGATTCAGCACGCGATACCGATTCTGATAACCTTGTATATTCTGTAATCGGAATCACCCCGTTTAAAAACTCCTTTTCAACGAGTTGAAAGCTAATTTTTGTGGTTTCCAGGTATTTTGATTTTATTCGAAGTAACCGTTGCTGCAATAATACATCATTATACTGTCGGATAACGGTTTGTCGTTTTTCATCGCGTTGAAACATTGACATCTGTTGAGACTGTTCAATTTCTGCTTTCGCAAGTTTTATCAGGTTTTTGCGATTTACTACTGCAATTAATGGCAAATTCAGAAATACCTGACCACTGTATTTTACTTCACTTCGGGATGTAGCCACGGCAGCAGGTTCAATAGCCCCGGTAGATGAAGTTGAATAGTTATAGAGATTACCATATCCGTAATTCGCTTGTACTCCGACATACCTGGCCCAATCAATTTTACTGTTTTTTAATTTGCATGTATTTACTGTTGACTGCAAATCTCTGAACTTAACATATTCGTCATTGGCAATTGCCGAATCGATTAAAACCGCTAAAGGAGGAAGCTGCGAATAAAACTCCTGTTCAAGATCGCTGGTATCATTTACCTGTGCAGTACTCAGGCAGGGCATGAATAAAGCGGTTACGAATATGAACCACACATAAAAAAAACGTACAATTGTTACCATTATAAATGCAGTTTATACACTATCCTTCTGAAATAATGCAGGGACTGTTCTTAAAATAAGTTTCAGGTCATACCAAAACGAATAATTATCACCGATAAAGTGATCAGCATACTCATTATCAAGACGTTTGCGTTCATCTTCCGACATAACTCCACCCTTTCCGCGCAATTCTACCTGCCATAAACCGGTTATTCCGGCAGGTGCCAGAAAGCGTTTGGAAATAAAATCTCCGGTAAGCAATTCGGCTTCATATACCGGCAATGGTCTGTTTCCGACGATCGACATATCACCCTTTAACACGTTGATTAATTGCGGTAATTCATCGATGCTGGTATTGCGGATAAACTTCCCGACTTTGGTAACCCGCGGATCATTCGAAATTTTGACAAAAGAGGCTTTTGATCCAGCAATTTCTTTCTTCTGTAGCATATACCAGTAGTCACAAATCTCATGAACCCCGACATGCATAATGGAAGAGCAATGTTGTCCTTCCGGCATTTCAGCGCAGCGCGGACAGGGTTTGTCGAAATCAATTTCTTCCTTTTTCTGCGCAGAAGCATACTGATTTTTTTCCTTGGCCAATTTCTTCAACTCGGCATCAGCACCAACGCGCATCGATCTTAACTTATAGAAATCGAAAGGTTTACGTCCAACTCTTTTTGAAATATAGTACACCTTTCCCTTGGATTCGAGGCGAATTGCAATGACAATTATTAACAGAAATGGAGATAAACACAACAAGGCAAATCCGGCAACCAGGATATCAAAAATTCGTTTACTCAGTGGCATAACAAAAACCTGAGAAGCATCGGGTGCGGCAATCTCAACCGGGATTGACTCCTTGAACTTTTTGATAAAGCGGAACCGATCCAGAATATCATCCGCTGATTTTAATGGCAGAACATGATAATCATCTACCTTTTCAGCAAAAGCTTGTTTGATTTGCTCTTCTTTATATTCATGAGACAACAGAATAAACGGGATTTTCATGTTTGCAATCTCACGTCGAACCATGTTAAAAACATCAAATCCATTCGATCCCGGAAAATTAAGCTCACACAGAATGGCATCCGGTGGTGTATCAGAATTGATATAATTGATTGCCATGATGAGGTTACCATAAGTAACCAATTGAATATCAGGGTGATCACGAAGAAGATTAATCGCTTCAGGGGAATTCCCTATGTATAGTATTTCAAATTTTCGTTCCATACAATCCGGCTTTTCAGGTTAACACCTCAGAAAATCAACACATTACCACTTAATGGCATAATGAACCGGATAGAGGTTCTTTTTTATCAGCTCATCAAGTTCTTCCGGATTAAAGGGCTTAGCCAGGAAATCCTGTGCTCCGAGCCGATAGCATTTGATGCGTTCCTGACTGCTTTCAACTCCGGAAAGCATAATAACGGGAGTATGTTTGGTAAAACCCCTTTGGCGGACACCTTTCAAAAACTCATACCCATCCAGATTTGGCATCTGAATATCGCAGATAATCAGGTCGGGAACATTGGACTCAAGCCATTCCTGAGCTTCCTGACCATCAGACTTTGCTGTAATTTCATAATTCTTGCCGAGAAAATTTTCAAGCAAAAGGCGAATGCTCTTCTCATCATCAATAATCAGAATTGTGTGCTTCATATCCGTAATTTTATGAATTGGGTTGACTTTCTAATTTTGACACCAAATTAATACTTTTTATACGGAAAACAAGCCCAAATGTTCTGATTACGGAAATAAAAAAAGAGGGCATCCCGTTAGGAATGCCCTCAATTCTTTTTTAAAAAGTAGGTTTAATTACTTTTTCTTACCTTTGCTGGCTTCAGCGGCAGCAATTGAATCAGCCTGAGCTTTTGCAATTGAATCCATCTTTGCTTGTTCAGCAGCCATGGTGATAGAATCCTGAACTGCTTTCATAGCAGCGTCAGTTGAATCTTGTTTTGCTTTTTCCATTGCAGCTTTTTCTTCTGCGCTTGGACCACATGCAACGAATGCTACCATTCCTGCAACCAATAAAAGAGATGCTAATTTTTTCATACCTTGATTTGATTTTAAACTGAAACAAAAGTAATTCAATTCAGTCACCCTGGTTAAATTGCTAACCCTAATTTAACATTTATTAAGAAAATACAAAATATTAAGCATGTAAGTCATTGATATTCTGTGTATTATGCTTAATAGATTAGTTACCAAAAATAACATCCCTCCAAGATTGTTTTATATCCTTCGGTTTTCGACACGAAGCCGTATTTTTGCATCCTATATACCACTATTATAATGGAAGAAAATGCTGTCCCCCTCGCTGAAATTTTACGTCCGCATGATTTCAGCAGTTTTATCGGCCAAAAACACCTGGTTGCTCCCGGTTCTGTATTATACAATGCAGTAGAAAGCGGGATTATCCCGTCGATGATACTCTGGGGCCCCCCGGGGGTAGGAAAAACAACACTGGCCTTTATCATTTCTCAAAAAACCAAACGTCCCTTCTTTACCTTAAGTGCCATTAATAGTGGAGTAAAGGATGTCCGGGAGGTTATCCAACGGTCACAGGATCAGCAAACACAAGCTATTCTCTTCATCGATGAAATCCATCGTTTCAGCAAATCACAGCAGGACAGTCTGTTGGGAGCTGTTGAAAAAGGAACAATTACACTGATTGGTGCCACAACCGAAAATCCAAGCTTTGAAGTCATTTCACCCCTCCTCTCCCGCTGTCAGGTATATATTCTAAAAACCCTGGAAGAACCTGATCTGCTGAGCCTGCTCGAATCGGGCCGACGGGCTCTTGAGGAAACATACCATTATAATATACGCATTCAGGAAACGGAAGCCCTCTTGCGGATTTCAGGAGGAGATGCGCGTAAACTGTTGAACGCGATCGAACTGGTTGGAAAAACACTGGGGAATCAGAACCCCGACTTTGAAATTACCAATGAAAAAGTATTGTCAATCATCCAGCAAAACCTTGCCCTGTATGATAAACTCGGGGAAATGCATTACGATGTAATTTCTGCTTTTATCAAATCGATCCGGGGAAGCGACCCGAATGCAGCCGTTTATTGGCTCGCCCGCATGATCCGGGCCGGAGAAGACCCCAAATTCATCGCCCGCCGAATGCTGATTCTGGCATCGGAAGATATCGGAAATGCCAATCCGAATGCCCTCCTGCTCGCATCAAACTGTTTTCAGGCTGTGGAGGTAATCGGTTATCCCGAATGCGATCTGATTCTCTCCCAAACTGCGCTTTATCTCGCCTCTTCTGCCAAAAGCAATGCTTCCTGTACTGCCTTGCATGCTGCCTATAAATTCATTGACGACTTTGGCGATCTGCCGGTTCCACTCCATTTGCGTAACGCTCCAACCAAACTGATGAAGAAGGCCGGCTATGGAAAGGAATACATGTATGCACACAGCTATCCCGGAAATTTTGTGATCCAGGATTTTCTTCCGGATAAAATGAAAGGACGATTACTCTACGAACCCCAGCAAAATCCACGCGAAGAAGAAACCCGTAAACGACTCCGGGAACTCTGGAAAACCCATTACCGCTATTGAGTTGATTTCTCTTGCATGCTGTCTGGAAAAAATGTAACTTTATCCATCTTAAATCTATGGACCATGAAATCTTTCAGTATACTTTTTTTCCTGCTCGTCCTTCCGGCCCTGATCATGGCCCAGGTTCCCAAAAAAGCCTACAACGACAAACAAAATATGGAGGTAGTCCTGGAAAGAGAACCTGCATTTCCTAAAGGGGAAAGTGCCTTATACAAATACTTTTATGACAGCCTGAATTTCACACAGGAAGCCATCAACTTTAAAATTGACGGCGAAGTCATGGCCAGTTTTGATGTATTACCCGACAGCAGTCTTTCCAATGTATTGATAATCAGCGGACTGGGATATGGTATTGATGAGGAATTTATCCGCCTGCTGAAGCAACTCCGGTATTCCCCATCCATTCAGAACGGAGTCCCACTAAAAGCAAATGTGATTATCACTCTGCCCGTCAGAGCACGAAAAAAATAATTGAACCAATGTTGTGTTTTGTTTGTTCTTTATTAAAGAACATTAAACAAAACCATGAAAATTCACAGCCTCGTTCAAAAACAATTCATTCCGGTTTCCCTCGATATCGCCTGGGATTTTTTCAGTGCTCCGGCTAATCTGGACAAAATCACCCCGCCATCCATGGGTTTTAAAATTATTGAAGGCAATACCGGTACAATGTATCCCGGGCAGTTTATTATTTATACAGTCCGACCGATGCTGGGAATTCCGGTTACCTGGGTAACCGAAATAACCCAGGTAAAAGAAAAAGAATTCTTTATTGATGAACAGCGGATGGGTCCCTACAAGATCTGGCATCATCAGCATTTCTTCAAGGAAGTCCCCGGGGGAGTCGAAATGCTCGACATCATTCATTATGCTATGCCTTTTGGTGTATTTGGAAACCTTGCACTACCCATTGTTAAGAAGAAATTGCAGATGATTTTTTCGTTTCGTCAGGAAGTCATTGCGCAGAAATTTCATGTGAATCCGCTTTCATAAATCCGATATAAAAGGGATCTATTTTGATCTTAACGGTTGTTCCTGGTTTCGGTATATCACTGGCCGGGTCAATATTGATAAAGAAATCAACACCGGCTTCAATCCGGACTTCCGTATAATCAAGAAACCGGTTCACTTCGGCAACCCGTCCTTCAACAATAAGAACGGAATCCGATTCTTTAGTAATCTGTAAGCCCTGATTGTGTATAAACAGCAAATGATTACCGGGCTGAAAATGAAGCCCGGTCTGCTTTTCAGGAATCGAAACACCATTAAAAACACAATGCAGTCCATCACCTGACCGAACTACTTCTGCATTGAATATATTCCGGATACCAAAAAAATGAGCTACGAACGGATTCACTGGCGCCTGCAATACCTCCTCAATATACCCCTGCTGAACAATGCTTCCCTGGTGCATAACACTTACTGTCTTCGCCACAGCCAGGGCTTCATTCACATCATGAGTCACATGAATAATGCTGATACCCCTAGAATTAATCTGCCTTAATAATGTAAGCATGCTTCTCCTCAGATCAACATCGACTGCCGACAAGGGCTCATCCAACAGTAAAATTTCCGGATCCGCAGCCAGCGTACGGGCCAGTGCAACACGCTGTATTTCACCTCCGGATAAAGATTCGACCGAACGACCCAGCAATTTGCTGACATTCAAGTCATCGGCCAGGTTTTGAACGGTCGGTGCAATCACCTCTTTGCCAACCTTCCGGATCCGGAGCGGAAAGGCAATATTTTCGTAAACAGACAAATGCGGAAACAAGGTATTATCCTGAAACAAAAGTCCGATCCTTCGCTGCTGTACCGGCATAAAGGTGATATCGCGGCCATTCAGTTCAATTTTCCCGTTTTCAACCGGATAAACCCCGGCAATAAGCTCAAGCAACAGGCTCTTTCCTGCTCCTGAAGGTCCCAGAATAACATGATATTCACCAGGATTTATCGTCAGGTTGATCGACTTCAGTTGAAAATCCCCAATCTCAGCCGAAATAGCATTCAATTTCAGACTCATGACAATCTCCCTCCTTTCCCGCTTTTCCCCGACAACAACCTGAAAACAATAAATACCAACAGGCAAATGGCAATAAAAATAACCGCAACCGGCCGGGTATGGACCAAACCGAAGGATCCAAAGCGTTCAAAAATCAAAACGGGCGTCACCATCGGATGATAGGCCACCATGATTACGGCTCCGAACTCGCTCATGCCTCTGGCAAACATCAGTATAAAGCCCGATAAAATACTGCGCCGGGCCATAGGCAGTGAAATGGCAAAAAATACCTTTCCCGGAGTTGCTCCCAGATTCATGGCACTTTTCTCAAGCCGTTCCGGAACAGCAGCAAATCCATCGCGGGCAGCATTGATAAGGTAGGGAACACTCACAAAAGCCATGGCCAGACCAATTGCAACCCGACTCCCGACCAGTTCCATCCCATCGGGCAACAGATTGCGTACCAACATACTATCACGGGAAATCACCCCTAAAAGAGCCAGGCCGGCTGCCGAATGCGGTATAACCACCGGCAAATCCACGATACCATTGATGAGGGATTTCATCGGGAAATTTTTTCGAGCCAGAATATAGGCCAGAGGAACCGCAAAAATGGCCATGATCAGGGTCGCAACAAATGAAATACCCAGGGTTAAGAAAATACTGTCGCTGACTTCCCGATCCTGCAACGTAGCACTGAACTCCGGGAAATGCATGGCCAGAAGGAGGTTGACAAGAGGAGCAATGATAAAAAGCAGGACGACACCACTCAAGAAGAGGAATATCAATTTAAAACCCGTATCCTGCCTGCCTGTCAATGTTTGTAAATTATTTTAATATCGTTTCAAAATGCACGGTTTTCATGGCTTTAACAGCCCGATCCGAGAAAAAATCACAGGCCGGGAACAGCTTAAACACGCCGCCATCCTTATCTCCCGGACTTTCGATCAGCAATATTTCCTGTTGATCATTCCGGTTAAATAATTCGGAAATCGTATACACAACCCGGTAACCATCTTCTGCAGCAACCCCGATATATCCGTGTTTCAACTGCTCTGCATCAATTTTTACCAGTCCCGATAAGGCATCCTTAAACTGAATCCCGTTAAACGGCGTTGTACTGTGAATTCCCCGACCCCGACCATAAAAAATACTGTTGTAAAGATAATGCGTAAAACGGCTTCCGCTTTCCTTTATGTTTAAAACTTCCTTTTCCATTACAAATACCTGAATACCCGGAGAATACATTTTTTCGTGTTTTTCATCTACGGCATACTCGCGGGCATACGAACACACTTTAATTTTTACCGGAGAACTTACATTCCGTTCGGTCAGCAAATCATTGGCAAAAACCAGTTTCGACTGAACCGGCAAGGGCCACAATTCTTTGGTTTTACTGGGAACAATACGGGCCACATCCGAAGCAATCAAAATGCGGTGTGAGGTATTCGGATAATACAATTCGCCCCAGCTCACAATGATCTTTTCTCCGGTTTTGGTTTCTATTTCGATGTACAAATCAATAATGGGAGGAAAAGCCTTTGCATTTTTCTTTTTCAGTTTCACCGTATTCAGAATATCATACAAGGAATAACCATCATAACGGTAGGCTCCCACAAAGCGGTTGCTTCCATCGGGTTGTAACAATGCTTCCTTTACAATTACACTGCGCTTAGTAAGTGCTGAAAAATCAACAGGTCCCGGGTTCTCGATTTCGCCTTCTACAACCAGAGCCGACATTTCCAGCGCATAGGTCGCTGCATTATCAAAGAAATCCTGGGTCTTGTCGGTACTGTCGCCAACTCTGACCGGTTTACGGTTCAAATCCTGTGCATACACGCTTGCAACCAGTGTGATTACGAGCCCTAAAAGAAATACTTTTTTCATAAATCTGTTTTTTACAATCGAAATCCGGCTTCAGCCAGGATAAAACGGCCGGGACAAACTGCTCCGCGGCTGTCATAAAATAACTGATCGGTTAAATTCTGTATGGTTAATCCGAAAAAGAAATGTCGGAACTCTTTATTTATTTTAAAGTCAATACTCAGATAATCAGGATATTGATCACTCAGTACAATATCGTCATACGAATTCTGATCATTTACATAGCGCGCACCGTTGTACTTGATCCCCAATCCAAGATTCGCAATGGGATGCGTATACCGGATAAAGGCAGATGCTGTATGAACCGGGACTTCCGACAGGAAATTCCCGCTCAGATCAACCTGATCATTGGGGTTGAGCGGTGTATAATCCAGAATTACACTCTGATTCAGTGCATAGCCGATCTCGATGGAAAGTCGTTTCAACAGATCAATGGAGGCCGAACACTCTGCACCGGCAATGCGCACCCGTGAAATATTGTCGCGAATCAGAACCGGCCGGAGTCCAAATCCTAAATCAAGTGAATCCCCTGTCCCTACATAATACTGAAAATCAGTACCCGAGGAATAATAAACTGAAAGGCTTGTCCGGATATACTGCGAGAAGGAGTAATCCGCACCCAACTCGATATTATTGAGTTTTTCCGGTTTCAGATCAGGATTGATCACTTTAAATCCTCCCCGCATACGGCCTGAACGGCACATATCATCCAGAATCGGAGCCCGGAAACCATGTGAATACTGAATAAAATAGCGGGAATGGGTGGCCGGACTGTATTGCAGCGAGAGCCGCGGACTGATATCACTCCAGGGTTCCCCCTTAAAACCGGTCAAAACATATTCATTCATGAAGGTTGTTTCTCCGGTGGGTGCTTCAATGGAAAAATGGCCGTTGCTGAATCGGGCGTAATCAAAACGCAGTCCGCCAACCAGTTTAAAATGATCATTGATAACCGGCATTTCATCCTGCACAAATACTCCGAATGAACTCAGTTCTCCCTTATTATAAACAATATCCGTCGACGTATAATATTTGTCGTAGGCATCCACTGCCCCATTCCGGAAATCAAAACCCGTCACAATTTTATGGTTCTTGATCCCGGTATAATTCAAACTGAATAAACTTCCCATATCAGTCCGGGTGCTTAATACCTTATAATATGTGTAATCATCCTTCATAAATTCATTGACCTTCTTGTAATCTTCGGTGTTATAGAAAACACTCAGACTGGTTGACCAGGCCTTGCCGGATTTCTGATACCGGGCCATCATCTGCCAGATATCATGATCAGTAACATTTCCTTCTTCCTGATAAACAACTTCACCGGTACCCCTGCGATCATCATAGCGGGTTGCCGAAATTTCAACACGTTGATTATCAGAAAACTGATATCCAAGCATCATCTGAGTCGAATTTTCCTTCAGGTTTGACTCCGTGATATAGGGATTCACCAGCTGATCGGCTTTGGATTGGGTGATATAGCCATCACTCTGTCGGTACATTCCGGCAAATGACCAGTAAAAGAAGCGGTCGGCCTGTTTGAAAGCCCGGCCCGACATAGAAAGGCGTCCGCCCATGGTGTTAAATGTGCCGTATTCAAGCCCTGCCCGTAACGACAATGTTTTCTCGGGCCGGCGGGAAATCAGATTGATGGTTCCGCCCATGGCATTTCCGCCATAAATGGATGAATTCGGGCCTTTCACAACCTCAATGCGCTCAATCACATCGTTATTCACGAGATTCCAGTTCACGGAACCGCCATCCGCCTTATTAATCGGGACACCATCCATCAACACCAGTACCCGCGATTGTTCATTGCCGCCCAAACCCCGCATGCTTACCGTAGATTTGGTGGAAAAGATCCCAAAACTCCGGCTCACATTCACGCCGGGGACGTATTGGATGGCCTCATCAGCAGAAACAGACGACTGTAAACTCAGTTGACGCTTATCGATCACATGCATACGCATGGGAACATTCCGGAGTTTCTCCTCATAGCGGTTCGCAGTAACGACCACCTCACCCATCGGAATGGCCGAAATCTCCATCCGGATGTTTAGTCCGGTTACCTGACCGGATTTTACTGTGCATTTCGTTGCAAACGGCAAATATCCAAGATATGAAACCTGAACCGTATAGTCTCCGGGCTGAAGATTTTCAAAAAAGTAATTCCCTTTTGCATCGGCACCGGCAACGGTTTTTCCATTCAAAACCACCTGCGCTCCGGCAAGAGC
>CAYLTH010000076.1:0-15549 GCA_964386485.1 uncultured Bacteroidales bacterium
AGAATGCCCGAATTACTGTCTGACTAAACAGCCGAACAAGAGACTTTCCAGGTCTTGTAAGATCATCGGTAACCTGACATCAGTCATGAAGACCTTGAAAGTCAGGCAATCAACCAATTACCAGTTACCAATTACCAGTTACCAATTACCAGTTACTAAAATTATGAGTCCTGAATGAATTAACACAATTTTTTTATTGTTGTAAACAAGTAATTTTTTACCTAATTTTGGTTTATCGTTCGATAATTCAGAATATGCGTAAAAACTACATTCTTCAGATTTGCCTTGTGGTCTTCTTTACAGGGCTTACGTTCTTTGCCAATGCCCAGCAAAGAACCATCACCGGAAGAGTCCTTTCTTCCGAAACCAAAGAAACACTGCCGGGTGCAACAGTCCTTGTAAAAGGTACTACCATTGGGGCTGTAACGGATATTGACGGGAACTATTCCATCAAAATACCCGATGCAAATGCCACCCTGGTATTCTCCTTTATTGGTTTTACCAGTCAGGAAGTGGTTGTAAAAAACCAGAAATCGATCAATGTTTCACTGGATGTTGCCCGTAAACTTTTGGATGAAGTTGTTGTAATCGGCTATGGAAGTGTGAAGAAAAGCGACCTTTCGGGTTCAGTCGGATCCGTTAAGGCACAGGATATTACCCGAATCACCGCACTGAATCCGGTACAAAGCCTGCAGGGCGTGGTCACAGGTGTCCAGGTTACAAGTACTTCCGGTACTCCGGGCGAAAAACCTTCGGTAAAAATCAGGGGAGTCGGGACATTCAACAATACCCAGCCCATTTATGTGGTCGACGGGATTATCGTTGACGATATCTCTTTCCTCAATTCAGCCGATATTTCATCCATGGAAGTGCTGAAAGATGCCTCTGCATCCGCAATCTACGGATCAAGAGGAGCAAACGGAGTGATCATGGTAACCACTAAAATCGGAAAAGGGGTCAGTGAAAAGGTATCCTATAATTTCTCATCCGAATACGGAATCCAGAAACTGGCCAGTAAAATTGACCTGCTGAGTGGAAAAGAGTATGCGATCATCTCAAACAGAATAAAAGAAGGAACATTTAATAATGTGGATCTCGTGCCCAATACCGACTGGCAGGATCTTGTTTTCCATACAGCACCGGTGCAGAATGTTCAACTCTCTGCCTCAGGATCATCCAAAACAGTACAATATTATATAGCTGCCAGTTATTTTAAACAACAGGGAATCATCGACAAATCGGACTTTGAGCGCTTTACATTGAAATTCAACAACATATACAATCTGAGCAAGAACCTGAAGTTCGGGAACAACATCACCCTGGCTCCCTTTAACCAGCAGGTTGCTCCGGATGTGACCTATCAGGTTTACCGCGCCCGGCCAACACTGGTTCCGTATTATGACGACGGAAGTTTTGCTGTCGTTTACAACGTCGGGAATCCGCTGGCCAATATTAATTATTCAAACAATTTCGTGAAAGGCTTACGCGGCGTGGGAAACCTGTTCCTGGAAGCCACTCCGTTTAGCTGGGGTAAATTCAAAACGACTTTTGGTGCCGATGCCGATTACAACAGAGGAACCAATTTTACACCGGCCTATACCGTCTATAACCCGGATGGCACCATTTCGCAACAGCAGAACCTCCTGAGCCGCCTGTCGAAAAGCTATTATCAGGATTTTACCTGGCTTTGGGAAAATACATTTGCAGTACAGAAACAGATTAATAAACATTCGTTCGACGGGGTTGTCGGGTATACCATGCAACGTACAACTTCCAACCGTGTTGGTATTGCCGGATCCAATCTGATTCGGGATGCGGAAAATTTCTGGTATGTCATACCATCTTATATCTATGATCCGAATAACAATGTAAACAACATCGATAATATCCGGGAAGAAGTTGATCTGAATAAATACTATTCCATGATTTCGTATCTGGTTCGTTTAAATTATGTTTATGCCAGCAAATACATTCTTACTGCAACATTCCGCAGCGATGGTTCTTCCAAATTTGCCGAAGGAAACCGCTATGCAAGCTTCCCGAGTTTTGCAGCCGGTTACAATGTTTCAGAAGAATCTTTCCTGAAAAAATATAAGTTTATTGATAAACTCAAAATCCGAGCCAGCTGGGGGATGCTCGGAAATGACAAGATTCCGTATGCCGATCGCTATGCCAATGTTAATACAAGTATCGTTACTATTTTTGGCCCGAATGATGACCTGAATACCGCTGCTACTTATGGTGTAAATGGAAATCCGGATCTGAAATGGGAGGTAACCCGGCAGACCGATGCCGGTATCGAAATGGCATTTCTGAACAGCCGCCTAACCGGAGAGTTCGATTTTTATCATAAGAAAACCGATGATATTCTGGTATTGCTGGCCGTTCCCGGTTATATGGGCAACGGACAAGGGCAGATGATTCGTTTTAATGCCGGGTCTGTTGTAAATCGTGGATTCGAGTTTAATATCGGATGGCGTGATCAGGTGGGTCAGGTCAAGTATAATGTGAATGTCCTCGGGACTACTGTTCACAACGAAGTTCTGGCCATTGGGGGCAGCAGTGGGGTAGATTCCGTACTTTTAGGCGGATATCTGGGCAATGGAATCCCCGTAACCCGCAGCGAAGTGGGTTCACCCATTGGTTCATTTTATGGATATCAGACCGACGGGATCTTCCAGAATCAGGCTGAATTGAATGCCTACCCGCATATGTCGGAGGCCGAAGTCGGTGATCTGCGGTTTGTGGATGTAAACAACGATGGAAAAATCGATGGCCGCGACCGTACCAATATCGGATCGCCTATTCCTAAATTTATTTTTGGTTTTAATTTCGGATGTGAATACAAAAAGTTCGATTTGTCGCTCAATTTTCAGGGACAACTCGGGAACAAGATTTTTAATGCCAAAGAAGTGGTGCGCCCTGATCCCTATAATTTTGAAGCTAAAGTCATGGACTCCTGGAATGGCGAAGGTACCAGCAATACCATTCCCAAACCCAGTTTCGGAGGATACAATTACATTCCTTCCGATTATTTTGTGCAGGACGGATCCTTCCTCAGATTGCGCAATGTGACACTTGGATATACCCTGCCGGCAAGCTGGAATAAACATATTTTTATGAATAATGTGCGAATATATCTCAAGGCAGATAATGTGTATACGCTCACCGGGTTTACCGGATACACTCCCGAGATCGGCAGCTCCAACGTTCTGGCTGCAGGTATTGATTATGGAATCTATCCGATTTCTGCATTGTATTCGTTTGGCATTAACCTTAATTTCTAAGCATTATGAAAACCATATATAAAATCTTCATTATCGTTTTTGGTTCGTTTTCCCTGCTTATATCTTCGGGATGCGAGAAATTCCTGGACAACGATCTTCAGGGAAGTCTTACACAGCAGGCTTTCCCAACAACAGCTTCGGATGCATTACTCGCCACCAATGCCACCTACCAGGTGTTTCGCGAATGGTTCTACAATTCGGGCGGATATCCCATCATGGATATCATGTCGGATGATGCATTGAAGGGAAGTAATCCCACCGACCAGACATCTACCATTGGCTCCTATGATATTTTCGCGTATACACCTACACAGGATGGATTGGATCGCTGGTGGAATACCTTATATCTGGGCATCAAACGTGCCAATGTAGTCATCGAAAAGATTCCGGAGATTCAGATGAATGAAGCCCTCCGCAACCGTTATATTGCTGAAGCCAAATTTATCAGAGCCTGGATGTATTTTGACCTGGTCAGAGCCTGGGGCGGTGTACCCATCGTTACAACAATTAATCCTCCCGTAAAACTGGGCAGGTCATCTGTGGAAGAAGTGTACAGTCTGATTTTTTCTGATCTCGCTTTTGCAGAGCAGGTTCTTCCAAAGAAAAGTGAATATGAAACTGCTGATCTTGGAAGAGCAACCAGTGGCGCTGTAAAATCCCTGCTGGCCCGTATTTATCTCTTCAGAAAGGACTTTGTGAAAGCAGAACAATATGCATTGGATGTCATCAACTCGCATGAGTATGATCTTGAAAGCGATTTTGTGAATGCCAATGGTGTGAATGGAAACAACGGTATAGAATCCATTTTTGAAGTGGGCGCCATACAATTCGAAGGAACCGGCAGCGGCGGAAATCAATATGCCAATACCCAGGGCGTGCGTGGAACCCCAAACCGGGGCTGGGGATTTAACCGCCCGAGTCTGGATCTCATCAATTCCTTTGAACCCAATGATCCACGCCTTGCAGGAACTGTTATTAACTTAAATGACGTCCTCGACGGTGTTCTGATTATGGGTGACGGAAGTACTCCCGATGAAACCTATGATCCTCAGGGTAATTTAATCGAAAAAGAATGTTACAACAGGAAAGTCTGGGTGCCGGGTAATAATACCATTACCCAGTGGGGTCATCACCGCCGCCTGATCCGCTATGCCGATGTTTATCTGATGGCCGCCGAAGCCCTGAACGAAAACAATAAGCCCATGGAAGCATTGATATTTCTGAATAAGGTCAGAGAACGGGCCCGCAATGGCAACCCTGCCGTACTTCCCGATATCACCACAACCGATCAGACAGAACTGCGTGCAAAAATTCTGAATGAACGCCGCCATGAGCTGGCTCTTGAAGGATGGCGCTTCTGGGATCTGGTCAGAACCGGACTCGCTCCATCAATCCTGCAAAACAGTGGTTTTATCACCGGTAAACATGAACTTTTCCCCATACCACAAAGTGAAATCGATATTTCACAGGGGACACTTTCACAAAATCCAAACTGGTAATTTTTTTTATTAATTTTATAACCCAAATTTTAAACTATGAAAACAAAAAGAACAATTCTGAGTGTACTGCTCATTTTTACTGCAGCTATCTTCATCTTAAGCAGTTGTAAGAAAGATGATGATGAAACAACCTTTAGCTTATCTTCCCTGAAAGCCGGTTCTATTGATCTGAACGGGGCCACTTCCCCCAATAATGTACCGGTTAATCCTACCATCGTAGCCACATTTACAACCGATGTGGATGGCTCCTCTGTCAGTGCAACAAGCATTAAGTTAAACAGAATTTATGATAATGTTGATATGCCTATAACAGTTACTGTTTCAGGTGCTTCTATCACTATTATTCCGGTTGATGATCTTGGTAGCGGAACCCAGTTTAAATTGAGTTTCCCGCAGGTTCTTTCAACGGATGGTCAGTCTGTTTCTGCATTTAACCGTTCGTTTACAACTGCCGGTACCTTTGCTCCTTCAGGAGTGATTGCCCATTGGACCTTTGAAGGCAATGCACAGGATGTTGTCGGAACTTACAATGCTACGGATGCTATTGATATAGCATATCAGGCTTCCCGTAACACTGCAGCCGGAACCGCTGCTTTCTTTAACGGTACCAGCAGTATTATTGAAGTTCCAAACGGAGATCAACTCAATAATACCACCAATTTCACCCTCAGTTTCTGGGTAAAAACCAAATCAGCCGGTCACGTTGATGCAGGCGGAAACCCCAAAGGCCATTTCGTAATCGGATTAGGCGCTTTCAAAGGATTCCAGTTCGAAATCCCCGGTGATTACGGTTCCTGTAAACTCGCTGCTCAGTATGCTTACGCTGACGGAACATCCGGAGCTGAAGACCTTTGGTTCAACGGTGATGGCAAAACCTATCAGAACGGCGGATGGCAGGGTTGGACCTATTGCCAGGATCTGACCGGTTCAGGTGGTGTTCAGGCTTTACTGAAAGATACCTGGGCTCAGGTTGTTTGTACCTATAACGCATCAACCAAAGTTGGAACCCTGTATATCAATGGTGTGAAAATGAAAGCTCAGGATTTCAACCTCTGGCCGGTTGGAGATCCTAAAACAACCGTAACCGGTTTAAAATGGTCGGGTGTTGCTCCTGAAGTATATCCTGTCCTTGCTTTCGGATTTATCCAGTCACGTCAGGGAACCATGTGGGCTACCGAACCATGGGGCGGTTATACCTTCCCGACTGCTAACCATTTTGGCGGCTGGCTTGATGATGTCCGGGTTTTCCACACAGCAATCACTGCTCAGGAAGTGGATCTGATGTACCAGTCAGAAAAACCATAATTCGCATTTTAACGCAAGAAAGGGAGGATCAGGTATTTTTCCTGACCTCCCTTCTTTAATTTTATACACTATGAAACGGAATTTGTTGTTTTTAAGCGGGTTACTCCTTGTCACGATGATCCTGTCGTGCAAAAAGGACAAAGAAACCAACACCTCGACCTTTCAGCTTACCGGAGCCCGCGTTGGCAATGTGGTTCTGCAGTCGGGGGCAGCCAATAACAATGTTCCGTACGACAGCCTGATTTATCTCGAATTCAGTACAGATATTGACCAGACTTCTTTTTCATCAGCCATCGTGCTGAAAGCTGCCGATCAGTCGGTTGTTCCTGTTCAGTCTTATTTCGGAAGCAGTCAGAAAATTATCATTCTGAAACCAATCAGTCATCTGAATTATAACGCCACCTATACCCTGACCATAGGCTCATCACTTGAAGGCACTTCCGGAGAAACATTCCCCGGAGTTGTTTTTACATTTACCACCTTAAATGGGAAACTCAGTATTAGTTCGGTAAAAATAAATGGGTTGCCCGTCAATCCATTTTTACCGCTGTACAATATAAAATTCGATGAGGTTGACGTGGTGGTTAAATTTTCACATGCGCTGGATACGAATAATGCTTCCGCTTGTTTTACTTTCTCGGGGAATACTCCGAATAGTTGTGCTTATTCCGACAGCAATAAAACAGTAACGATTTCGAATCTGCAGCCGCTGAATTATTACCAGAAGTATTCCTTTTTTATCTCATCTGCATTGAAGGGAGCCAACGGATTCTCGTTTACCGGATACACGACCACCTTCAATACATCGCTCGATTCAAGTTTGAAATTTCCGCTCCTGCCCGATAATGACCTGCTAGATCTGGTGCAGTCGCAAACCTTTAAATATTTTTATGATCTGGCACAGCCTGCCTCCGGTATGATCCGGGAACGCAACTCATCCGGAGATTTAGTCACCAGCGGCGGATCCGGATTTGGAATTATGGCGCTGATTGTTGGCATTCACCGGGGTTTTATCAGCCGTACCGAAGGCCTGAACCGCCTGAATAAAATGCTGGTGTTCCTCGAAACCTGCGATCGTTTTCACGGTGCCTGGCCCCACTGGCTCAACGGGAACACGGGGGCAATAATCCCATTCTCAACCAATGATAATGGAGCCGACCTCGTCGAAACATCCTATGTCATTCAGGGACTTATGACCATGCGGCAGTATCTGGATCCTGCAAATCCGGGTGAACTTCCCCTGATTAACCGCATCAATGTTTTGATTAACGGGGTGGAATGGGATTGGTTTACCCGCGGACAAAATGTTTTGTACTGGCATTGGTCACCTACAGCCGGCTGGGCTATGAATATGAAGATTACCGGCTATAATGAAGCCCTGATTGTCTATGTTATGGCGGCCGCTTCAACTACCCATACCATAACAGCACCGGTTTACCACCAGGGATATGCCCTGAATGGCGCAATGGCCAATGGAAGCAGCTATTATGGATTTCCGCTTCCGCTGGGTACATCCTATGGAGGACCACTCTTTTTTGCACATTATTCCTTTTTAGGCCTCGATCCGCGCAACCTGCAGGATGCCTATGCCAATTACTGGACACAGAATGTGAACCATTCTCTGATTAATTATTCCTATTGTGTTAATAATCCGCGACACTTTGTTGGCTATAGTTCCCATTCCTGGGGCTTAACAGCCAGCGACAATCCCTGGGGATACAATGCTCATTCCCCAACAAACGATCTGGGCGTCATCAGTCCGACTGCCGCCGTTTCATCATTACCCTATACCCCGGTGGAATCCATGAATGCCATCAAACATTTCTATTATATTCTCGGCGACCGGTTGTGGGGAAGCTATGGATTTTACGATGCTTTCGCTCCCAAAGAAGCCTGGTGGGCTTCCTCTTATCTGGCCATCGATCAGGGTCCGATAATCTGCATGATCGAAAATCACCGCAGCGCCTTGCTGTGGGATTTGTTTATGTCGAGTCCCGAAGTGCAGGCCGGATTGACAAAATTGGGCTTTACCTATTAAAAATTAAAATACGGCAACATGGAAACGGGTTTTAATCTTACCTGGATCGACTATCTGATCATGCTGATCTATTTTGGCTTTGTCCTGGGAATTGGCTGGGCTTTAAAGCGTTACATGAAATCGAGCAGCGATTTTTTAACCGGAGGGAAGTCAATTCCGGCCTGGATTACCGGTCTGGCCTTTATTTCCACCAACCTCGGTGCGCTGGAAGTCATCGGGATGGCGGCATCAGGCGCCAAATACGGGATGGCAACAGCCCATTTTTATTGGGTGGGCGCTATTCCGGCTATGATTTTCCTCGGTATTTTCATGATGCCCTTCTATTATGGCTCCAAAGCGCGATCAGTCCCGGAGTATCTGAGCATGCGCTTCGATGAGAAAACCCGGGGTTTCAACGCCATTTCCTTTGCCATCATGACCATTTTCGCCAGCGGAATTTCGATGTACGCCATGGCCATGCTCATGGAAACCCTGCTCGGATGGAATTTCACCTTCAGCATCGTTATCAGTGCATTGATTGTACTGGTTTATACTTACCTCGGAGGGCTGAAATCTGCGATATACAACGAAGTCCTCCAGTTCTTTCTCATCGTAATCGGTTTTTTACCCCTGGTTTTCCTGGGACTCTACAACATCGGCGGATGGTCGGCATTAAAGGAAAAACTGAGTGAAGTGGCCACAGCCAACCATTTCTCCTCTGGTGCCATGATGGATACCTGGAGCCCGATGGCCAGTGCTTCATCCAATCCGATGGGTGTAGAGTGGTTTGGTATGGTAATGGGACTCGGCTTCGTGTTGTCATTTGGCTACTGGTGTACCAATTTTCTTGTTGTACAAAGGGCTATGGCGGCCGGTTCCATGTCGGCAGCCCGCAAAACCCCGCTCATTGGCGCCCTGCCCAAAATGTTTATTCCATTTCTTGTGATTATTCCGGGGATGATTGCCATTGCGCTCACCTCGGATCCCGACAGTGGTTTTGTTCTGCCCATGAAAGATGGGGTATATGATTATGATAAAGTGATTCCGGTGATGCTGGGCCATTATTTCCCGACAGGGGTTCTGGGACTCGGACTTACAGCTCTCATTGCTTCGTTTATGTCGGGGATGGCCGGGAATGTCACCGCATTCAATACGGTCTGGACCTACGATATTTACCAAAGCTATATCCGTCCGGATCAGTCCGACAAGCATTACCTCAGGGTAGGGCAGATGGCCACGATTTTCGGTATAGTGTTGAGTATTCTGGCTGCTTTTGTGGCGAGGATGTTTAACAATGTCATGGATTTTCTCCAGCTCATCTTTGCTTTTATCAATGCACCGCTCTTCGCAACCTTTTTATTGGGGATGTTCTGGAAGCGGGCAACGGCAAACGGTGCGTTTACGGGTCTTTTGGCCGGGACAATGGCTGCAGCCCTGCACCATGGGCTCACCCAGCCCTTCGGAGCCACAAGTCTCATCAAAGGCGGCTGGCTCGGAACCGTGGTACATCAGTATCCCAGCGAAATGGCCCAGAATTTCTGGACGGCCATTTTTGCCTGGAGTTTTTGTTTTTTCATCACGATTTTCATCTCTCTGATGACACGTCGGACTAAATCAGATGAAGATCTGAAAGGACTCGTTTATTCACTTACCCCGCGAATCAAAGATGACAGCAAATACTGGTATCAGAAACCGGTCGTTCTGGCGATCATAGTGGGCGTAATTACAATAGTGTTAAATATAATTTTCTGGTAGGAGGGTAGTCTATGGAACTCGATATTCGACTTGCAATAGGGTTTATGTTTTCAATACTGGGTCTGATACTGACTGTTTTCGGACTGGTAACAGCTTCCGATGCGGAAATGTATGCACAGTCGCTGGCTGTCAATATCAATCTCTGGTCAGGATTGTTAATGCTGGTTTTTGGAGGACTGATGCTTTTTTTTGGTTTCAGATCGCGTAAAAAGCCTCAACAAAATGTCTAAAGAATGAGTATATCAGTACTCCATTGTAAAAAAAAGCAGATTTTCTGAACAATATTCCTGATTAATGTTTATATTTGAGTGTGAATTAATTTATTAACCTAAACAACAATGCTATGAAAAGAATCTTACTTGTGTTATTAATTTTAGTAGCTTTCACCGGGCTGTCACGCGCACAGGTGGTTGCCGACTATGAGCCCATCACCATGAACCTGATGCTGGGTGGTTCAGATGATGCCAGCACTATGACCGTTGTTCCGAACCCGGATCAAAGCGGTATCAATACCAGCTATTATTGCGTGAAATATGTACGGGATTTTAATGGAGTTCCATGGGGTGGATTCTGGTGCCCGTTGCCTACTCCTATTGATGTTACCGTTAATAAGTATGTACACGTAAAAGTTTGGAAACCCCGTATCAGCCCGATTAAATTTAAAATCGAAGGTGGTGCAGCCGGTAACTACGAAACTGCTTCCATGACACCTCAGAATACTACCGGTGTTTGGGAAGATATGGTGTTTGACTTCACCTCAAAAACAGGAACTTATCCTACAATTGCTTTCTTCCCTGATTTTGAAGATCCTCTTACGTTAACCAGTGATATCGTTATTTATTTTGATGATATCGTAGTCAACAATGATCCGAACCCCAATACTCCTGCTGTTCAGGTAATCGAAGACTATGAAATCATGCCATTGAATGCAATGTTGGGCGGTGCTAACGATTCAAGTTATATGACATTGTTCCCGAATCCGGATCCGGGTGGTATCAATCCAAGCAAGTATGTTATTAAGTATCACAGAGATAAAGACGGTGTGCCATGGGGTGGATTCTGGTCAACAACTCCTGTTGATGTTACCACTAACAAATACATGCACGTAAAAGTATGGAAACCCCGTATCAGCCCGATTAAATTTAAAATCGAAGGTGGTGCTGCAGGTAACCTTGAAATCGCATCAATGAGTCCTCAGACTGTTACAGGCGAATGGGTTGATTATGTTTTTGATTATACAACAAAAACAGGAACATACCCGATTATTGCATTCATGCCCGATTTTGAAGATCCGCTCACTCTGACCGGTGATATCGATATTTATTTTGATGATATCATCCTGAATAATGATCCGAATCCTGCTGTTGCCAATTCAGTGACCATGAATGTAAATATGTCATACTGGACAGGCCTCGGAATTTTTAACCCTACAACTGATTTTGTTGACGTTGCCGGTAATTTTAACGGATGGAATGGTACTGATTATCACCTGACCACTACCGATAATACCATCTATTCCATTACCCTCAATGATCTCATTGCCGGAAATACCCTCGAATGGAAATTCCGTATCAATGGCAGCTGGGATGATGCAACCTGTGAATTCCCAAGTGGCGGTCCAAACCGTACCTATGTTATTCCTGCAGGAGCCAGTACCTACAATGCCTGGTATAACAATGATTCTCTTTCTACTGTTACGTTTGAAGTTAACATGTGGGGATATACAGTTTTAGGTATTTTCAATCCTGCTGCTGATTTTGTGGATATCGCCGGTAATTTCAATGGTTGGGGTGCTCAGTCAGCTAATTATCACCTGACAACCACCGATGACAGCATTTATTCCATTACTGTCGACAGTCTTGCCTTTAATTCGTTGATCGAATTTAAGTTCCGTATCAATGGAAGTTGGTCAGATCTTACCTGCGAATTCCCGAATGGCGGACCAAACCGTACCTATACTGTTCCTGCCGGTCTGAGTGTTTATTCAGCCTGGTATAACAATCAAATCGTAGGTATTACTGAGCCATCAGCATTAGAAGGCATTCGCATTTATCCGAATCCGGTTGCTGATGTTCTCAATATTGAACTCAATACCGGAGTACAAAGTGTTACCATTTCCAATACACTTGGACAAACACTTCGTTCATCCCAAAACCTGCCTGCCGGTACTTCATCAATCGATCTTTCGAATCTTGAAGCTGGTATGTATCTGGTTAATATTATGGGAAATAGCGGTGAACAACTTACCGTGAAACTCATCCGGAACTAATTTATTCCCCTCTTTCATGAAAGCCATCCCGGGTACCTCCGGGGTGGCTTTTTTTTGCTATTTTTACACCCTTATCCCGTGCCATATGAAATATTTATTGTCTGCAATTCTGCTCTGTATCTCCTTCCTGAGCTTCACCCAGAATATGTACAAACCTTCGGATGCTGAAATAAAAACCCTGCCAGCCTGGGCGAAGCTGATGTACTCCGATAATCCCAATGTCTGGAAAGTAGACAGCCTTTATAATATATGGTATGCCAATCATGACTTCGAAAAGTCATTTCATACCCAGTTTTACAAACGCTGGAGAAGATCAGTTGAGAATAAACTGGATGTGAACGGATATGTAACCGTGATATCTGACCCCGAACGCCGGCAACATGAAACTGATTATCTGAATAAACTGAAAGAAGCTTCCGATACGAAAAGCGGCAACTGGCAGGTCGTCGGTCCCATTCAGACCCGCGGAAACGACGGATTACCCAAGGGTTCCCAAACCAATGTCTACAGCTTTGATCAATGTACAGCCTGGCCGGATATACTCTATTGCGGAACCGAACCGGGCGAGGTTTACAAAAGCATCGATCATGGACAGTCATGGACCTGCAGCAGCATGGACATCGATTTCGGTGGCGGGGTTTCAGCCGTGGAGGTTAATGTTGTATTCCCGGATATCGTCTTTGCCGGCAGTGGAAGCAAGCTTATGAAATCCATTGACGGAGGGCTCACCTGGACACTCTGTATTCAACAGAATGGACTGAATGTGAATGAGATACTCATTTCTACCATAAACGATCAGATTGTTTTTGCCGCAACAGATAAAGGACTGTACCGGAGTATCGACGGAGGCACAAACTTCACCCAGATTTTTCCCCAGAAATGCTATGATATCAAAGCCAATACCCTCGATCCGAATACGCTATACATTTTAAAAAATAACCCGACGCTGATTCGGGCTGAGTTTTTCAAATCAACGGATCTGGGTGCAACCTGGACCCTGAAAGACAATGGCTGGTATAGTTCAACCGATCCTGCCCGCAATGATGGCGGGGCCCGTCTGGCGGTTACCATGGCAGATCCTCAGCGTATTTATGCCTATCTGATCGGAGAAGCCAAAGCCAATGATTATGGCTATATCGGTGTGTATCGCTCGGATAATGGCGGCGAATCCTGGTATCTTCCAAACGGACCTGCCGGTGGTCCCTATACCGGAACCCATCCGAATCTCGCTTATGGAAATCCGGGATGGACCTACCATCAGGGCTTTTACAATTGTGCCATCATGGCGAATCAGTCAGATGCGGATGTGCTGTTGATTGGGGGCTTAAACCTGTGGCGATCCAACGATGGCGGAACTACCTTTGCCGTACAGGGCGGTTATCAGGGGAATGCGCTGGATATTCACGTGGATCAGCAGGATTTCAGGGCCTTTACCAATGAGACCTGGATCACAAATGATGGCGGAGTATATTACTCCGATGATTTTTTTGACAACTCGAATCTGGTGAAAATGGCCGGGATTCATGGCTCGGATTACTGGGGATTTGGCAGCGGCTGGAATGAAGATGTTCTCGTTGGCGGATTGTATCACAATGGCAATCTCGCCTGGTATGAACAGTATGCCGATGGCGATTTTCTGGAACTCGGCGGGGGAGAAGCAGCAACAGGTTATGTCAATCCCGGCGATGCCCGTAAAACCTGCTTTTCCGATATCGGAGGTCGCTATTTGCCGCTCCAGATCGGGAATCCTGTTCTCAATTTTGCCTTCGGCATGTATCCCAATGAAACCTATTGGGCGGCCGAATCCAGCGAAATGGAATACCATCCGGCCTGTTACAATATCATCTTTCTCGGAAAGGAAAATAAACTCTGGAAATCCGTCAACGGAGGAACCGGATTTGATCTGGTGCATGAATTCGGCACAGATGTCAATTCCCATGTCCGCTATATCGAAATCAGCCGCAGCAATCCGGATGTGATGTATCTCAGTCAGCAGCCTTCCTCCGGCAATACCGGGACACTCTGGAAAACCATGGATGGAGGTCTGACCTGGAATACCGTAGCCAAACCCTCCGGTAACAGCCGGAAAATCCTCCTGGCACTGAGTCCGGACGATGAAAACAAACTCTGGATGGCTTATCCGCAGGCAAGCAATGGCAACAAAATATTCAAAACGCAGGATGGGGGCATTACCTGGACCAATATCACCTCGGCAATGCTCAATGGCGAATCCCCGCAATCCATCAGCCTGATAGGCGGAACACCCGGCGGAATTTACTTCTGTACCAACAAAACCATCTATTACCGCAACGATACCATGACCGACTGGCAGCTTGCCAATTCGGGCTTGCCAACCTATATCAGTACCGATATTGCCCGACCTTTTTACCGCGATGGCAAGCTCCGCATCGCCAGTTATGGCAAAGGGATCTGGGAAACGCCTTTTGTGGAACAGCCGGTAGCTCCTGTAGCGCAGATCATGGTCAATCAGCTCGAAGAAATCATCCATTGCACTACGGATACCTTTTATTTTGATGATCATTCCATGCTGAACCACGCCAATGCTTCCTGGCAGTGGACATTCCAGGGAGGTACACCTGCTGTTTCCTCACTCCGGAATCCGAAAGTGGTATTCAGCAGTCCGGGTAACCATCAGGTAACCCTCACCGTGACCAATGGCAATGGCGTAAGCGACTCAGATACACTCAACATCAGCCTGGCAAGCTATACCGTTCCGGTCGTGGTCAACGAAGGTTTCGAAGCCGTCTTCCCGCCCACAGGCTGGGAAATCTATAATCCGGACCAGGATGCAACCTGGTCGGTAAGCAACAGCGCAGGCGGATTTGGCTGGAGTGCCCGTTCGGCAATTTTCGACAATTTTAACAATGATGCACAGGGGAAATGGGATGATCTGCGCTTCAGTGTCAATCTCACCAATTCCAATCAGGCAAAACTGGTTTTTGATGTGGCCTATGCCCGCTGGGGCGGGGGCTATTCAGATACCCTCGAAATCCTGGTGTCAACCGATTGCGGACTGACATTCACGCAGTTGTATAAGAAAGGAGGAGAAATCCTCGCCACAGCACCCGACAATCAGAATTACTTTTATCCCAATTTTTCACAATGGCGAACCGACACAGTAGACCTGGCCGCCTTTGCAGGGCATCCGGATGTCATGATTGCATACAGAAATATCAATGACTGGGGAAATGTTTTATATATCGATAATCCCCGGACGATTAATGGTACCGTGGGGATGGAACAAGCGGAACGGGTGGACTCGTATGCAGGATTATATCCGAATCCGGTACAATCCGGAGGGAGCGTTTTCCTGTCTACCCATGAAAAAGGATCTGTTAAAACGATATTTTTTGATGCAGCCGGCAAAAAAGTACTCCAGACATCACTCCGGTCCGG
>CAYLTH010000077.1:0-15545 GCA_964386485.1 uncultured Bacteroidales bacterium
AATTCACCAAGAGAATGACCAGCCACCATATCGGGTTTGAATGCATCACCGTTCGTAAAGGCAAGGATAACAGAATGCAGGAAGATTGCGGGTTGTGTAACCCGGGTCTGACGAAGATCTTCATCTGTTCCGTTAAACATGAGATCAGTAATCCTGAAACCAAGAATTTCATTGGCTTTTTCGAATAATTCTTTGGCGAGCGGGTGATTTTCGTATAAATCCTTGCCCATGCCAACAAACTGGGCGCCTTGTCCGGGGAAAATGTATGCGTTCATATCGGTTTTTTTATTAAACGGCAAAATTAGGAAAAATTGCCGTATCACCGCTATAAACTAATGCAGTCTTGAACCGATCAGATGGATAAATTCGGCCCTTGTTTTATCAACAAGAAATGCACCTGTAAAATCGGAGGTTGTGGTTACACTGTTTTGTTTCTGGATGCCCCGCATCGACATGCACATGTGCACGGCTTCAATTACAACAGCAACTCCGAGTGGTTTCAGGGTATTCTGGATGCTATCCTTTATTTGTTTGGTGAGTCGCTCCTGCACCTGTAAACGGCGTGCAAAGGCATCGACAACACGCGGAATTTTACTTAGCCCGACGATGTGTTTGTTGGGAATATACGCAACATGAGCTTTTCCAAAGAATGGCAGCATGTGATGTTCGCACATACTGTATACTTCAATATCCTTAACGATTACCATTTCCTGATAATCCTCCAGAAACATCGCTGACCGGAGAATTTCCTCAGGATCGAGGCTGTAGCCATGGGTCAGGAACTGCATGGCCTTGGCAACACGTTTTGGGGTATCTCTTAAACCTTCCCGTTCCGGATCTTCTCCGATATGTTTCAGGATTTCGAGGTAATTGGCACTAAGCTTCTGAATGGATTCCTGGTTGTATAAATCTATTTTTTCATATCCATCCATCTGGTTCTCCTGCAACATGTCGCGGATTATTTTTTTATCCATGATATTAAAACTAAATGATCAATTAGGAATACCAAAGTATTCAACAAAATTATTTTCCGTTTCTTCAATTTTTATGCAGTGTAAACAGCCACCGAGTTCATCAACAGAAGGACTAAGAACATTCCAGATTGCAATACAAAGGTTCTCTGTGGAAGCGAGCTGGTCCTGCATAAAATCAACTTCCAGATTAATGTTTTTATGATCCAGTTTTTCGGTTACATCCCGGCGGATTATTTCGCTGAGGTTTTTTAAATTCATTAAAAAGCCTGTTTCCGGATTTACTGATCCCTTTACGGTTACAAAAAGGGTATAATTATGCCCATGCCAGTTAGGGTTTGAACATTTTCCAAATACTTCCAGGTTTTTTTCATCACTGTAATCGGGCCGGAACAGACGGTGGGCAGCATTAAAGCGTTCTCTGCGGGTAATGTGGATCATCGCAAATAGAATAGGTCTGACAAATGTACAATTTAATTAACAAAAAACCCTGGCACATGAATATGAACCAGGGTTTTTTATTGAATGGGATTCTTTAGTTTGAATTCATCCCTTTCAGGTTTTCCATCAGTTTTTTTCTTCCGAAAAAGATGCGGCTTTTAACTGTTCCGATAGAAATCTGAAGTGATTCGGCAATTTCTTTGTACTTGTATCCCTGGGTATGCATTTCAAAGGGGATACGCTGTTCATCTTCCAGTCTGTTTACTGTTTTGCGGATATCCTTTTGTGAAATCTGAGAATCCGGTGAAGGAATCCCGCTTTCTTTCGGGAGATTCAGAAAGTAAAGGTCTTCAGTTGTGTCGATGATGGCGTTTGTGCGTATGTTTCTTCTGTAATTGTTAATGAAGGTGTTTTTCATGATTGTGAAAGTCCAGGCTTTCAGGTTGGTGTTGTCTTCAAACTTATCACGGTTGGTCAGTGCCTTCAGGTAAGTGTCCTGTACAAGGTCTTTGGCTTCATCGTTGTTTGAAGTCAGGGTCATGGCAAAATAATGCAGATTATCGTGTAAACTTGTTAGCTTATGATTGAATTCGATGGCTGTCATGGCACTAGGTTTTAATGTTTAACTTTTGCACGACAAATATAGTACAAAAAATCAAAAGTTGAACAAGTTATTTAAAAAAAGTTTAAATAAGAATAAAAAAAGATTGTAAACAATTGATAATCAGATACAAAAAATTTATTACATCAAAATGACTGTTAATGCAAAAACAATAAAAAGTTAAACAAAAATTTATATAGAATTGGGCAAAATGCTTTCTTTTTGACGAATAACAAGGCTTACAGGAGGATCTCCCGTATTAGAGTATTGATTTGCGTGAATTGTGGAGGTTCTTACTGGATAGAACTCAGAATTAGCTTGAATTCCTGTAAGGAAGAAATGAGTTTTATGTTCTCTGGCAGGCTTTCTGTGATTCCTGTCGCCTGAATTCCTGAAATAAATACGGTTTTAGTGCGGAAAGATTGCCCAAGTCGCTGAATATAGGGCAGAGCATCAATATCCGACAAGCTACAAGTCATGATAGTAAAGAGAAAATCAGGGTCTGTACTTCTGGCGGCCTCTGCCAGCGCGGGAAATGGAAGGGATTGACCGAAATAAATGATTTTGTGCCCTGCCTTTTTAATGAAATATGAATAAATCAATAGTCCAAGTTCGTGCCATTCACCATCGGGAAGAAAGACAAAAAACGTTTTTGGACTGACACTTCCATTGTGGATAACACCATCAATAGCAACAAGAATTTTCTGGCGGATAAGATTCGAAATAAAATGCTCGTGGGCAGGATTAATGGTGCCGGTTTGCCAGAGAATGCCAATTTTTTCGAAAAGAGGATGAATAACACGTGATAAAGTTTCCTCAAACCCGTGATGAATGATAGCATTGCTGATGATTTTATCAAATTTGCTCTCATCAAGCTCGATCATGGCAGTAAGCAGACTGTCGAGCTGTAATTCATTTACAGCATCATTCTGGGTAAGCGATAAGACCTTATCGTTGAGATCCCGGTCATTTAAACTGGCAAGCAGTGAAATTTTATATCCGTGTTTGTTTAACAGGGATATATTTAACAGCTTTTTCAGATCAAAATCACTGTAGAACCGGATATTGGTATCGGTACGTTCAGGACTTAGGATATTGTACCGCTTTTCCCATATTCTAAGGGTATGCGCCTTAATACCGGTAAGTTTTTCCAGGTCTTTTATTGAATAGTGTGCGTCTTTCATTCTATATTACAAACGCTATTCTAACACCTGGTTTTAAAAAAAGTTTAAGGTAAGGCTCAAATGTTTCAACAAAGCGTTTTCGTGCTTAAGTACGAAAGTGTAATAATGCCCCTGTTTTGCAATGAATTAGGTGTAAAAACGCTGCTAAACCCCAGCTTTTTATTGTGATGTTTTGTTCATTGTTCGTATATTTGAACCTACAAACCTATATCAGATCATTATTCCAGGCAATATGTATCAGACCGGAGGCTTATGTTGCGATTATATGTGTCACGGAATCTATCTGGAAGACCCGAATACAATTATAAGTTTGAATGGAGCTGACTCAATTTTCAACGCCGTCAATTGGCATAGAGAAAATTTGTATAATACATTAACTTTTTCAGGTCGGCATAGGATTTATTGTCCTATGCCGGCTTATTTTTATCTACCGTTCATGGCTTCATTCAAATCTATCGTTATTTTCTTTGTATTGCTTCTAATAAATGAGGCCATCTTTGCTCAAAAGGAATATAATGATTGGTATTTCGGATTTCATGCAGGGATCAATTTTGATACTGGTGAACCAGTTGCTTTGCTTAATAGTTCAATTAACCAGGGTGAGGGCTGTGCTTCAATCTGCGACAGCAGTGGTTCTCTCTTGTTTTATACCGATGGATCAACGGTGTGGAATAAAAACCATCTCATGATGGCTAATGGTTTAATTAATGGTAGTGGCAATTCCTGTTCTCAGGCAGCCTTGATCATCCAGAAACCCTCATGTAAACGGTATTACTATATTTTTACCGTTGCTCCCAACGCGCTTCCTCTTGGAGCAAATTATGCCATTGTCGACATGGAAGCCGGGGGGGGGGTAGGGAAAGTGATCTCCAAGTCAAACTTTCTCACAGGCCCCGTGGCCGAAAAACTAACAGCCATTCGACATCAGAATGGAGTGGATGTGTGGATTATTATGCATGGAATGGAGAACAATACCTTCATCAGTTATTTACTGACCAGAGAAGGTGTATCTCAGCAATCTATTAATACGGATATCGGAGCAATTCATAAAGGAAATCTGGGCTTTGTCGGCTACCTGAAGCCCAATCCGAAAGGAACGATTTTAGCCTCTGCCTTATATGACATTAGGAATTTTGAACTCTTTGCATTTAATCGAACGACCGGACAACTGAACAACTTGATTGTTATTGGAACAAATATTATTGATACAACCTATCCTAATCTTTGTTATTATGGATTAGAGTTCTCACCCAATGGTAGTTATTTATATACCAAAATGGATTCCGACTCCCTGCTTTTCCAATTTGACGTTAGTCAATATGATTCAGTACTCATTACCCAGTCAAAAACGCCGCTTGGAACGACTAATCCGCTCAGTGGTTTTAAATTCAGAACAGGCGCAATTTTGTGCGGACCGGATCAAAAGTTGTACATTGCCCGAGTCGTTGCAAAGGCTCTGGGTTGCATCCATAATCCCAATTTACCAGGAACTGCCTGTAATTTTGTGGATTCCGCTATTTATCTGAGTGGTAAAATTAGTACTTTCGGCCTCCCCAACAACCCCTTCACGGCCCCCTATATCCAGCAAGATGGGTGTTTTACGGGGACTTACAGCTTTCATCTTACCGATACCACGCCTTACCAGCGGTGGGATTTCGGAGATCCTATAACGGCAGGGGATACAGCGCTACAGGCTAATCCTTCCTATACGTATACCCAGCCCGGGGTATACACGGTAACAAGCATTTATTTAACCGACTGGCAGACCTATGATACGGTAACTACTACGGTGTATGCCCATCCCATACCGGATCTTTTGGGTATGGATACCCTGTTTGTGTGTAATCAGGATAGTATAAAAGTTCTGGCTGATTCTGCCTACGAAAACTATCAGTGGAATACCGGAGCCGATACTTCTTTTGTCTGGGTTCACCAAAGTGGAAAATATTACCTCACGGCTACAGAAGCCTGTGGCTGTGTTGTAAAAGACTCAATAAGTGTTGTTTATACACAAAAACCGGAGTTGGGAGCCGATACTTCGCTATGCCCCGATGAAACCATAGTGATACAGTCGTCTGTCCCGGCAACCTCTTATCTGTGGAGCAGTGGTTCAACATCATCATCAATTCAGGTATATCAACCTGGTACTTACTGGCTCGAAATTACCGATGGTAGCTGCATCCGGAGAGATACGATTGAAGTGGGTTTAATTGAGTTTACATTAGATATCGGAAGAGATACCATCCTGTGCGATGGTGAAGAACTGGAAATCACCGCTACCGGCGACTTTGAGAATATCATCTGGGACAATGGCAGTACTACCCTCACCCGCATAGTGAGCCAAAGCGGCTGGGTAAGTGCCATAGCCGCCAAAGCGCATTGCAATACTACCGACAGCCTGTATATCCGCCCGTGCAGCAGGATCCGTTTCCCCAATGTATTCACTCCCAATGGCGATCAGAAAAACGATTTCTTCCTCCCGGATTATGAAGAAATTACACAATATAAACTGCTAATATTCAACCGCTGGGGACAGGAACTATTCAGAAGCAATTCCCTTCAAACCGGTTGGGACGGGAAATATAACGAACAGCCCTGTTCTGGCGGAACCTATTATTATTCAGCCATTTACAAGTACACTGATGCCGGAGGAACTAGAGAAATATCCACTACCGGGTCTTTGATGTTGATAAGGTAAAAGGAAAAAGGAACTTACGAATTATCATTCACCATCTCCCGCGCCTGCTTCAATGCATTCTCAATTCCGGCCGGGTTTTTCCCGCCGGCAGTTGCAAAAAAGGCTTGTCCGCCACCGCCACCCTGGATTTCTTTGGCGAGTTCCCTCACAATTTTAGAGGCATCCAAAGATTTTGATGTGGCCAGACCTTCCGAAATACAAACACTCAGATTTGCTTTTCCATCGATTTCTGCTGCCAGTACCAGAAACAGGTTCTCATGTGCATCTTTCATCTCAAAACTCAGGTCTTTCATGCCCTGGGCATCGAGTGAAACTTTGCCTGCATAGAATTTAATCCCATTCACATCCTCAAGTAAGGTGTCAAGTTCTCCTTTCAGAGCGCGGGCTTTATCGCGTGCGGCTTCCTGAAGTTGTTTGCGGAGTTGGGACAATTCTTCCTGCAATCCCGTTACAGTTTTGATAATTTCTTTCGGGGCCTTCAATAAATTCCGGATTTCAGCCAGCGTTGTAATTTCTTCATCAACAAACAGTTCTGCTGCTTCGCCTGTTATCGCTTCGATCCGTCGGATTCCGGCCGCAATGGCCCCTTCCGAAATAATTTTAAAGAAACCAATCTCTCCGGTGGAATGAACATGCGTGCCTCCGCATAGTTCGGCTGATTGTCCAAACCGGATGACCCGGACTTTATCTCCGTATTTTTCACCAAACAAAGCCATGGCACCCATCGCTTTAGCTTCATCCATGGTAATGGCACGCTTTTCATCACGTGCATTGTTTTCGCGGATCTGTTTGTTTACCGAACGTTCAACCAGTCGGATTTCTTCATCCGTCAGTTTCTGGAAATGCGAAAAATCGAAACGCAGGCGATCGGGATTTACCAATGAACCTTTTTGTTCAACATGTGTACCCAGGATTTCCCTCAAAGCAAGATGCATGAGGTGGGTGGCACTGTGATTCCGGGCAGTGGAATTGCGTTTGCACAGATCCACAACGGCTGTAAACCCGGCCTGGGGATCTTTTGGCAACTGTTCACTAATATGTATTATAAGATTGTTCTCACGCAGCGTATCGCCAATAATGATTTTTTCCTCATCATTATATATGTATCCGCTGTCACCCATCTGTCCGCCGGCTTCACCGTAAAACGGGGTCTGGTCAAAAACGATCTGGTAGAATTCTTTGCCTTTGGCCTTCACTTTCCGATATTTCGTGATTTGAACATCACATTCGGTGAAATCCCAGCCAATAAAGGGCTCTTCGATTTGCGAAACAAGTTCAACCCAATCCTCTGTATCTACAACCGCAGCCTGACGTGAACGGCTTTTCTGCTCTTCCATGCCTTTTTGGAAGGCATCCATATCTACTTCAAAACCTTTTTCCCTTGCCATAAGCTGGGTAAGGTCGATCGGGAAACCATAGGTGTCGAATAATTCAAATGCAAACTTGCCATCCAGCATTTTCTGAGCGGGATTCGACTGGATATATTGTTCAAAACGTTGAATTCCAATTGATAAGGTACGCAGAAATGAATTTTCCTCTTCCACAATAACTTTCATAATCAACTCCTGTTGCGAACGGATTTCCGGGAAACTGTCTCCCATGTTCTTCACCAGAAGCGGAACAAGCTGATTGATAAACGGTTCGCGGAAGTTCAGGAATGAATATCCAAATCGTAAAGCCCTGCGCAAAATGCGGCGGATTACATAACCGGCTTTAACGTTGGACGGCAGCTGACCGTCGGCAATGGCAAAGGCTACAGCCCGGAGATGATCGGCAATGACCCGCATGGCCACATCGCTGTCGGTATCGTTTCCATATGTTTTTCCGGCCATTTCAGCCAGATGACGAATTACTGGTTGGAAAACATCGGTATCATAGTTGGACTTTGTTTTTTGCAGCACCATGCAGAGTCTTTCAAAGCCCATGCCGGTATCTACGTGTTTGGAAGGCAACGGAACCAATTGCCCGCTGCTTAAACGGTTATACTGAATAAAGACCAGATTCCAGATTTCGATAACATGGGGATGTCCTTCATTGACCAGATCCCGGCCATTTATTTTTGCACGCTCTTCATCATCGCGGATATCCACATGAATTTCAGAGCAGGGGCCGCAGGGTCCGGTATCACCCATTTCCCAGAAATTATCTTTTTTCGAACCATGGATAATGCGGTCTTCTGCAATAAGATCCTTCCAGTAATTCTTTGCTTCTTCATCAAGAGGCTGGCCATCGGCTTCATCACCTCCGAAAACAGTTACATACAGGCGGTCACGGTCAATTCCATAAACATCATGAAGTAATTCCCATGCCCAGTGAATGGCATCTTTTTTGAAATAATCACCAAACGACCAGTTTCCCAGCATTTCAAACATAGTATGATGATAGGTGTCGAAACCGACTTCCTCGAGGTCGTTGTGTTTACCAGAAACCCGGAGGCATTTCTGACTGTTTGCGATCCTCGGATAGACCACGGGTGAATTTCCCAGGAAAATTTCTTTAAACTGGTTCATCCCGGCATTGGTGAACATCAGCGTCGGGTCATTTTTAATAACCATCGGGGCAGAAGGTACGATATGGTGGTTTTTCTCACGGAAAAAGTCCTGGAATTTCTGTCGGATCTCTTTGGAATTCATAATTTTATTTGATTTTCGATACAATAAGTTTTCTAAAATTTCATTATTCAGGATTGCAAAAGTACTTTATTTATTTATTTTTGTAATGTCGAACCCGAAACGGTTCTGATTGTTTATTGGTTAAAGTGGAAAATGAATGGCAAAAATTAAGTACCATTTCAATGCAAAGTCACTGACTTTTGAAAAAGTCAGGATACGCTGGCGCGACCGGGTTATTAAGACTTTGTCTTTCCTGGCCACTGCTGCTGTATTTGCGACTGTTGTTATGTTATTTGCCTACAATTTTTTCAGTTCTCCGAAAGAAAGGGCACAGCAGCGTGAGATTGAACAATACAAACTCCAGTTTAATGTTCTGAATGACCGGCTCGACCGGGTTTCAAAGGTTCTGGCCGATCTGGAAGAAAAAGATGACAATATTTATCGGGTTGTTTTTGAAGCTGAACCCATTTCGGATGAAGAGCGGGCCGCTTCTTACGGCGGAACAGACAGATATGCAAAACTGGATGGGTATAAAAATTCGGATCTGATCATCGAAACCACAAAAAAGCTTGACAAACTATCACGTCAAATGTATGTCCAATCGAAATCATTTGATGAGGTTTTTAATATGGCAAAAAATAAGGAACAGATGGTTGCCTGTTTGCCGGCTATTGTTCCATTAAAGAATGGCACAAGTCGTATTGTCAGTGGATATGGTTTTCGTGTTCATCCGATTTACAAAAACATGCGTATGCACACCGGGATTGATTTTACTGCTCCGCGTGGAACTCCTGTATATGCAACAGCCGATGGTGTTGTGGTGAATCCGAATACGGAAGGTGGAAGTGGTTATGGGCTTACCGTCGTGGTGAACCATGGCTTTGGCTATCAGACCTTATATGGACATCTCTCCCGTTTGGGCAGTAAAGTAGGGCAAAAGGTAAAACGCGGACAGGTAATCGGCTATGTTGGAAGTTCCGGTCTCAGCGTTGCTCCTCACCTGCATTATGAAGTCATTAAAAATGGTAAAAAAATTAATCCGGTTAACTTCTTTTTCAATGACCTGAATCCGGAGGATTACCAGAAGGTACTCGAACTGGCTTCCCGGGTTAACCAGAGTCTGTCTTAAATAATTCCTGTTCAATGTCCGATTTTCCTGTTATTCCAGAAAAACTATATTATTCTATTGGCGAAGTTGCAGAAATGTTTGGTGTCAATACTTCTCTGATCCGTTATTGGGAAAAGGAGTTTGACGTGCTAAAACCTGTCAAGAACAAAAAAGGGAATCGCCTCTTTACTGCAGAAGATCTGGAGAACCTGAAACTTATTTATCATCTTGTAAAGGAAAGAGGTTTTACCCTGCAGGGAGCAAAAGATAAACTCAAAGAGAATAAAACGGGAGTTTCTGATGCAATCGCTATCCGGGAGTCACTCGAAAAAATGAAAGCATTTCTGCTGGAACTGAAGAAAGAGATGTAAACTACATTTTCGTTCCGGAAACCAGATAATTTTGCACATAGTCCCGGATGCCTTCTTCCAGTGAATGAAAAGGCTGAGCATAGCCGGCTTCAATCAATTTGCCCATATCCGCTTCTGTGAAATACTGATATTTATCCCGGATATCTGCCGGAGTATCAACAAATTCGATGTTGGGATCTTGTCCCATTGCCATGAAGGTAGCCGAGGCCAGATCATAAAATGAACGGGCATTTCCGGTACCAAGATTGTAAATCCCTGATTGTGGTTTATTTTGAGATAACCACCAGATCACATCCACCACATCTTTAACATATACAAAATCGCGGAGTTGTTTTCCATCTTCGTAATCCGGACGATGGGAGCGGAAAAGGCGAACTTTGCCATTTTCAAGAATTTGTCGGTGAGCATGAAAAATTACGCTGGCCATCCTGCCTTTGTGGTATTCGTTCGGGCCATACACATTAAAAAATTTCAACCCGGCCCAGAAAGGGGGGTACTTTTCCTGCAACAAAGCCCATTTGTCGAATTCATTTTTTGATTCTCCATAAGGATTTAAGGGCTTCAATTCTGGTATGAGTGAATGATCATCTTTGTAACCAAGCTCCCCAAGTCCATAAGTGGCTGCCGAGCTCGCATATATTAGTGGTATCCCATAATTTGAACATGCATTCCAAACCGCTTTTGTATAGTTGAGGTTAAGTTTGTCGAAAATTGCTTTGTCAAATTCGGTCGTGTCGGTACGGGCACCAATATGACATATAAGCTCAACTTCTGAATGATGTTGGTCAAGCCATGAAATAAAGTCATTACGGTCAATTTTTTCCTGAAATCCCTTTTTTTCTAAGTTCTTGTTTTTGAGATCATTACCGAAATCATCGACCAGAATAATATTTTTTTTGCCCTGTTGATTAAATTTATTTACCAAACAGCTTCCGATGAAGCCTGCAGAACCCGTAATTATAATCATGGAGAGAGGTTTAAATCTTCTGCAAAGGTATTTTTTTTAGTAATCATAAAAACGGGAAAGGGAAGAGGAAATGAAACAAGCAGGGTTGGGAAAATGGATTGCAATAATTGTGTTTAGTTTATGTCTGGTGGAATGTCTGGCCCAAAAAGCAGAACCGGAATCACGAGGTTCTGGTATATTGGAACGTGGAGGAATCCTCGCAGGAACACTGGTTGATGCGGGGCTGACCGATTTTAACAAGTCCTTCCTGTTTGCGTCAGTACAACGCAAATATTTAATAAAGGAACTCAATGCCAGGTCTGTCATGGCAGGATTGCCTGTCAGGAAGGGCGTTATGGCTATTTCGTACAGTGATTATGGGATGGTATCTTACAGAGAATATAAGGCTGCAATTCATTATGCCATAAAGCTGAACCCGGGAATCCGCTGTGGAGTCCGGATGATTTGGTACAGGTCGGCATACAAAGATATTTATTATCAGGACAAGGATCATTATTCGTTTGCGGTCTCGGTTCAATCCAGCGCAGGAAAGAAATCGGTTTTTGGATTCCAGGTTGAAAACGCAATAATGTATCCTGAAGAGTTGTTCCCGGAATCGGGCTTAAAGCCGGCAATTCGGTTTTATGGTGAAAATCATATTTCATCGGTTGCAAAACTCAAGGCCTGGGTCGCCCAGTCAAAAGGGGAGAAAATGATGGCAGGACTGGGTTTTCAATTAATCCATAAAGAACGGTTTCTGATTGCTGCCGGTTTGCAACTCCATCCCGGTTCTTTTTATTTCAGCACAGGCTGGAGACTTCGGGGTCTTATGTTGCACATTCGTACTGACTGGCATCCGGTATTGGGGTTTAGTCCTGAAACATCATTTTATACCGGGAAAGGAGGGCAGTAATATGAACCAGATAAAAGTGTACGCCCGTTTCAGGCTTATTATTTTGTGGGTTTTTGTATCGCATTTTCTGTATTCACAAGAAAATCCGGACTCACTGCATGCCAATTCTGAAGCAGAAGTATGGATACAGGGAATCGAACAAGCCGGGATGATTGATTATGCTGCCATACAGGAAGAATTTCTGAACCAGGATCCGGGACAGATAAACCTTTCCAGGCCTGATCCTCTGGATCTTTTGAAAATACCGGGTTTAAGTCCGAATCAGATCGACATACTACACACATATATATTGACCTATGGCCCCCTGGTCAGTCTCTGGGAACTATGCCTTTTAAAAGAGTTTGATTCTTTGACGATAGAAAAGATCAGACCCTGGTTGAAATTTGAACATGCAAACAGGCTCCTGTTACGACGACAACGTGATGAGATTGCACTGGCAGGGAATCCTGAGGGGAAATTTCGTATAAAGTCCGGATTGAACCTGACCAGGCAGATTCGGTTGGCCGTGAGTTACAAAAATGATAGTTTGGGCATAGTTCCCCTTACAATGCCGGCATTAAACCAGGAAATGCTGCATGCCAGTCTTTGCTACAATACATCCGGCGGAGAGATTCTGATTGTGGGTGATTACAGGGCTGCATTCGGACAGGGATTATGTTATGCACCCGGTGCTTCATTCTTTGCGGGATCCGACGACTGGAGGAAACGGTCAACCGGAGTCAGGCCGTATTCCGGGTACTCTGGTTTTGGGAGTAACAGAGGAGTCGCCGGCAAATTCAAATGGAAAGGGCTTGCTGTGGAAGGATTTTCGTCGGTGAAATCTGAGGAGAAAATTTCGGGTATTCATCTTGCATATGGGAAAGGTGTCTGGAAAGCCGGTCTTACCGCCATTACCTCTTTAGCTGAGCAGGACACGAGTCAGGGAGATCCGCTCTATACTTACCACAATTATAAAGGAGGGTTTTTTCAGGCACTCAGTTTTGATTACGTGGCAATCCTGGGGAAAACAGCCTTTTATGGAGAAGTCTGTAAACCGGATGGAATGCCGGCGGGCCTGTTGTCGGGAATCCGTTACGATCCGATACCCCGTCTGGGTATGCAGGTTTTATACCGTTATTATCCTTCACGTTTTTCAAATCCATATGCCACTGCAAATTCGATGGAGGGGAAATGTCAGAACGAACAATCGCTGATGATGCAAATAAGGGCGGCTGTTTATAATGGTGTATCCTTCAATGCAACACTGGATCTGGGAGTACATCCCTGGTATCAGTATCGGGTGGATCATTCATCCTTTCCATCGGTTTTTAATTTCCAGGTTTTGGGTAAACCGGCCAGGACGATGAACCTTGATTTTTTGTGGCGTTGGAAGACAAAATCGCAAAATATTACAGATGAGACTACCATGCACCTGCTTGATTTTGAGGAGAAGCATTCAACACAGCTAAGGATTACACAACAGTTAAGTGATGTTCTTCGCTTTACCAGCCGTGCGGTCTTCGTTTTCAATAAAACGAGGAATACCAGAGGCGAAGGCTATCTGCTGAGCCAGGACTTATTGTGGAAAATACGAAAGAATTTTAAAGTCTCTATGTGTTATAGTTTGTTTGAGACAGATGGCTTTGACCAACGGATTTACCTTTTTGAAAATAATGTACCGGAGCTTTATTCCATGCGGGCATATTATGGCAGGGGAGATAGCTTTACATTAATTGCTTCCTGGCAGTTTTTCAGGAGATTTCAGATATATACTAAGCTCGGGATGCTGACAGATTCTCGTCCGGAGGTTCAATTTAGTTTAAAGGTCAACCCCTAACCAGTCCTTTTATTAACGATTCTTAACTTAATATTAACTTTTTGCCTGTAACAAATGACCTTCTCAGGCGTCTTATCCTTGTAACACAAACAAAACAGATAAAAAACAAATACCATGAAAACAATTATCCTCACGAAAATATCAAGAGTAATACTTCTCATCACCGCAATTTTTTTAATGAACAGCGGAGTCGCTCAGGCATTATATGCTTCTGTTAATTCGCCTTTAAAAGTTCATGAAAATGAAAGCCAGCTTGTACAAAATACACCTTCAACTGCACCGGAGCAGGCAGTACAGGAAATGATCAGCCAGAACCGGTATTGGATTTTGTATCTCGAAACTGTTATTGATTCAGAAAACACAGCGTTAAACCTCATGAGTCAAAATACATCCATACTTGACGAAATGGAGCAAAATCCGGTATTTTGGGCTGATTATGTTCAAAATTCAGTAAAATCAGAGCGCAATTTTTCCGATATGGAATCAGTGTCCAATTACTGGACCAACTTCCTGAGGACCATCATAGCCTCCCCTGAAACTCTTTAAGAGTTATTTTTCGCAAACAGCAGCAGGTCCGGACTCCCGAAAAGGGGTCCGGACTTTTTTTTAACAGTGTACAGACTTGGACATATGATTTTTTTTGTTAAGTTTGTGGCAGAGAAGATAATTCATAACCTAAAACTACGCTTATGTTCAAAAACCACCCTAAAGGGCTGCTATCAGCCGCACTGGCCAATATGGGAGAACGCTTCGGCTTCTATACCATGATGGCAATACTCGTTCTTTTCCTGCAGGCAAAGTTCGGATTGTCGGGAACAAATGCCGGATTGATTTATTCAATCTTTTATTTTTCCATTTACATTCTTGCTTTTGTCGGAGGGGTTATTGCCGACCGCACGCGCAATTATAAGGGAACGATTCTGATTGGATTAATTGTCATGGCACTCGGCTATGTAATGATTGCTTTTCCAACCCCAACGCCGGTTCCGAATAAGACCTTATTCCTCATTATTTCCTGTATCGGTCTGTTTACCATAGCTTTTGGTAACGGACTTTTTAAAGGAAATCTGCAGGCTATGGTTGGTCAGATGTACGACAACCCGGCATACAGCAAAATGCGCGATTCCGGTTTTTCTTTGTTTTACATGTTTATTAATGTAGGTGCCTTGTTTGCTCCTTTATTTGCAGTGGGTATCCGGAATGGCTGGTTATCAAGTCATGGTCTGGAATACAAAGCCAGTCTTCCCCAGTTATGCCATGCCTATATTGATGGTACGATTACACCCGAAGCACAACAAAAACTGACTGAACTGGCAACCGAGGTAAGTCGTGGTGCCAATGTTTCGGATTTAGGTGTTTTTGCCAGTAATTATCTGAATGTATTTACCACGGGTTTCCATTATGCTTTTGCAGCCTCCATCGTAGCGATGATGATTTCGCTCATCATTTATATCGTGAACAAAAAGACCTTCCCGAATCCTGCATCCAAAGTTAAAGCAGCAATTGGTGAAGTCCAGATGGAAGCCAAAGAAATTAAACAACGTTTATATGCTTTGTTTGCCGTGTTCGGCGTGGTTATCTTTTTCTGGTTCTCTTTCCACCAGAACGGACTCACGTTGACATTTTTTGCCAAGGATTACACGGATCTGAGCGGTATTAAAATCAACCTCGGTTTGGTAACCATTCAGGGTGCGGAGATCTTCCAATCGATTAATCCTTTGTTTATCGTACTTCTTACTCCGATCATTATGGGATTATTTGGCTGGTTACGTGCCAAAGGCAAAGAGCCTTCAACTCCCAAGAAAATTGCCATTGGTATGTTCATCGCTGCACTGGCGTATTTTGTAATGTCGATCGGTTCTATCGGAGTTCCTCTGAAGTCAG
>CAYLTH010000078.1:0-13845 GCA_964386485.1 uncultured Bacteroidales bacterium
ATTTTTGGCGGACTGGCCGGCGATGACAGTTTGTTTCAGGCAACCTATGTTTTTAGCCGGGATTTCTGCTCGACCGATGGAGCAGTTGCCCTGGTACTCGACAATTCAAAAATGTCAGTTGAAGGGATTGCAACCAGTGGCTGGATCGGATTGGGAGCTGAAAAAACAGTGACAAAAGCAGATGGCAATATTGTGTACACCATTGAAAATGAAAAGGCACTTGATTTTTACATCAAATACATGGGTGTTGATGAAAAGGAGCTGCCGGAAATCGGTGTTGAATATCCAATGCTCGTATTGCGTGCCGATGGATCCAGTGTTTTGCGTGCAGTGATGATGGTTGACAGCGAAAAACGTTCGCTTATTTTTGCCGGATCCGTTCCACAGGGATCGAAGGTGAAATTCAGCAGTTCTCCCGGATTTGAGGTAGTTGATTTTGTCAAAAAAGACATCAACCACTTCTTTCAAAATAACCAGTCGGCAGATTTACTGCTGTTATTCTCCTGTATGGCCCGCCATATGGCTGTTGGTCCGATGGTGGAAGACGAAATTGTGGAAGCAGCCAACCTTTGGAAACTGCCGGTTACCGGTTTCTTTACCTATGGTGAAATCGGAAGGAATCTGAAAGGCAGTTGTGATTTTCATAATGAGACCTATACCCTTGTGACAATCAAGAAATTATAATATTTCCGGCAATGGCAATCAACGACCTGAAATCCCTTTTGAACCGGTTAAAGGAGTACTCTGTTCCGGAGGAACTTCTGCAGGATCTCATTGCCTCTTCCGAAAAAGTTAAAAAAGAGATAGACAATCTTCAATTTAAATATAATCGGGCCAATAAGGAGAAATCGGTGGCCTATTCCATTTTAAAAACAATTTCAGCCGATCTCACCCAAAGTGAAAACCGCTATAAATCAGTGGTTAACAGTGTAAAAGAAATCCTTTTCACCACCAATTCTGCAGGTGAATGGCTATTTCTCAATCCTGCCTGGGAAGAAATTACCGGATTTTCAGTACTCGAGAGCCTGGGTAAAACTTTTTCGGATTTTGTACACCCGGATGACATACTTTTAAATACGAATTACTTTTTGCCGCTCATCAATCAGGAAGTTGATTTTTCCACCCACGAGGTACGATTCCTGAATAAAGACGGGATCATACGGTGGATGGAAGTTTATGCCTCTGTGATATTGGATGAAGCAGGAGTGGTTATCGGAACAACGGGTATTCTCCGGGATATTACCGAAAAACGGGAATTTCTAACCGAACTTATAAAGGCCAAAGAAATAGCAGAATCTGCAACCCGGGCAAAATCGGAGTTTCTGGCTACGATGAGTCATGAAATACGGACACCCATGAATGGAGTGATCGGTATGACCAGTCTGCTGCTCCAAACCCAACTTACTGCAGATCAACGTGATTATGCAGAAACTATCCGCTTAAGCGGTGATAATCTGCTGAACATTATCAACGATATTCTGGATTTTTCGAAGATTGAATCCGACCGTATGGAATTGGAAATTCATCCGTTTGATATCCGGAATACTATTGAAGAAGTCTTTGATTTGCTGACACCCAATGCCATACAGAAAAAGGTGGATCTTTTCTATACCATGGATCCTGCTATTCAGGCAGAAGTTATCGGAGATTTGACCCGATTCAGGCAGATCCTGGTAAATCTGGTCAGCAATGCAATAAAATTTACCGAATACGGCGAAGTTATTGTCAATATTGAAGAAAAAAACCGGTCAGAAGAAAACGTTTATATTGAATTTTCAGTTAAAGACACCGGTATTGGAATTCCATCTTCAAAGATAAGAAGCCTTTTTAAGCCTTTTTCACAAGTTGATGCCTCGACCTCCCGGAAATACGGGGGTACTGGTCTGGGGCTTGCTATCTGTGCAAAGCTTGTGGAAATGATGGGAGGTCAAATTTCTGTTACAAGTAAGCCAGAAGAAGGGAGTGTGTTTACCTTTACTATTAAAACTAAATATTCCGATACTCCAAAAGACACAGCAGCCGATAAAATCTCATGGGAAATCCTGGAAGGCAAGACTGTGCTGATTGTTGATGATAACAGCACCAACCGGAAAGTACTCGACATTCTGTGTAAAAACTGGGGAATGAAAACTCTGCTGGCCAATTCGGCGCTGGAGGCAATTCACCTTCTTGAACCAGGCAACGAATTCCATATTGGCATCCTGGATATGCTGATGCCGGGTATGAATGGAATGGAATTGGCTTCGATAATAAAGGAAAAGTCATCTTTCCAGCATATTCCTTTATTGCTGCTCACTTCTCTTGGTTATAATGAACCGCTGCCAGACGGACAAACCCTTTTCTATCAGCAGATAAATAAACCTATAAAAATATCCGTTCTGGGCGATGTAATGGTTAAAGCCATTACCGGCTCAAGATCGACAGTCAAAACAAAAATAATTCCAGATCAATTGCAACATTTAGCTGAAGATTATCCGATGAACATTTTGATTGCAGAAGATAATGCCATCAATCAGAAACTGATCGTTAAAGTATTCTCCATCATGGGGTATAAACCGGATGTTGTGGCCAACGGACTTGAAGTACTGGAGGCATTACAACGACAAACCTATGATATCATTTTCATGGACATCCAGATGCCGGAAATGGATGGCTTGCAGGCTACCCGGGTTATTATTAATCAATGGACTGATTTACGTCCTTATATCGTGGCCATGACCGCCAATGCCATGCCGGGCGACCGCGAAATCTGTCTGAATGCCGGAATGAATGATTATTTAAGTAAACCCATTAAAATAGAGGTTATTCAGCAATTACTCATCGATTTTTACACCTTAAAACATAAAACCAACAACACTCCCTAATCTCATGGTCAACAGACAACTCATCCAGCCTGCCAGCATAGTCGTGGTGGGTGCTTCCAATGACATCACCAAACCGGGTGGAAAAATTCTCAAAAACCTGATTGATGGCCCGTTTACCGGGGATCTTTATGTTGTAAATCTAAAAGAAACAGAAGTTCAGGGAATAAAATCCTATTCTAATCCTGAACTTTTGCCCGATACCGATCTGGCAATCCTCGCCATTGCAGCAAAATTTTGTCCGGCTACTGTCGAATTACTGGCCAGTCGCAAAAATACAAAGGCATTTATTATCCTGTCGGCCGGATTTCATGAAGAAAGCGAAGAAGGTGCCATCCTCGAACAGGAAATTGTGGATTCGGTCAATCAATACAATGCATCCCTGATTGGTCCAAATTGTATCGGGGTGATGACTCCCTGGTACAGTGGCGTTTTCACGACACCCATCCCGAAACTGGAAGCTCACGGATGTGATTTTATTTCCGGATCGGGTGCAACAGCCGTTTTTATTATGGAATCCGCCATTCCAAACGGACTAAGCTTTTCAAGTGTATTTTCGGTTGGAAACAGCGCTCAACTGGGCGTAGAAGAAGTATTGGAGTATCTGGATGAAAGCTTTGATCCGGTGACCTCTTCAAAAGTAAAGCTGCTGTATATTGAAAGTATTACAAAACCGGATAAACTGCTGAAACATGCTTCTTCTCTGATCCGAAAAGGCTGTAAAATTGCAGCCATTAAATCAGGAAGTTCGGCAGCCGGAAGCCGTGCAGCCTCCTCCCATACCGGTGCCCTTGCCAGTCCCGATGTTGCCGTTGGAGCACTCCTGAAAAAGGCTGGCATTGTCCGGTGCAGCAGCCGTGAAGAACTGGCAACCGTTGCCGGCATCTTCATGCATCCTGAATTAAAAGGCAAAAATATTGCTGTCATTACCCATGCAGGTGGCCCGGCTGTAATGCTTACCGACGCCTTATCCGATGGAGGACTGGATGTTCCGCACATAACCAGCCCAAAAGCTCCTGAATTGCTTGCTCAGCTATACCCGGGATCTTCTGTTGCCAATCCCATCGATTTTCTGGCTACCGGAAATGCAGAGCAATTGGGCAAAATCATCGATGCCTGTGATCAGGATTTTGATGAGATCGATGCCATGGCTGTTATTTTTGGAAGTCCCGGACTCTTTGAAGTGTATGACGTATACAAACTGCTGGATGAAAAAATGAGAAGCTCTAAAAAGCCGATTTATCCGATATTACCGTCTGTTATCAATGTAAAAAAAGAGATTGATTACTTTATCAGCCTGGGTCGCATAAATTTCCCGGATGAAGTCTTTTTTGGAAAAGCCCTTTGTAAAGTTGCACAAACCAAAAAACCGACTGATTTTCATCCCTATCCGTTTACGATCGATACCGAAAAAATCAGAAGTATTATCAACAGCGAACCGGATGGTTACATTTCGCCGGCCTCGATTACCGCTTTGCTCGATGCAGCCGGAATTCCGCGTGCCGGAGAAGCTGTGGTAACTTCCCGTGAAGATGCCGTGAAATCAGCAACAGAACTTGGTTTTCCGGTAGTTATGAAGGTGGTTGGACCGGTGCATAAATCGGATGTTGGCGGCGTGGTACTGAATGTCAAAACCCCGGAACAGGCTGCTCAGGAGTTTGACCGGATGATCACCATCAAGGATACGACCGCCATCCTGATTCAGCCCATGCTTTCGGGTACCGAATTATTTGTGGGTGCCAACCGGGAAGCCGCTTTCGGACACATGATCCTGTGCGGCTTGGGTGGCATTTTTATTGAGGTGCTGAAAGATGTGAATGCCGGATTAGTTCCGCTATCCGAACAGGAAGCGCTGACGATGATCCGGGAACTCCGCTCCTACAAGATCATCCAGGGCGTCCGGGGTCAGCAGGGCATTGATGAACATCGGTTTGCGGAGATTATTCTTCGCTTGTCCGCGCTCCTTGAGGCTGCCCCTGAAATCGCAGAACTAGATCTCAACCCACTGCTGGGGAAAGGAGAAAAGGTAATTGCTGTGGATGCCAGGGTGAGGCTGGAGCGATAAAAAAAAGCGCCCCCTAACCGGAGGCGCTTTTTTTATGGAGTGATTCTGAATTACTTCACAATTCTCATTTTGTAGAACGAACGCCATACAAAGTAGAGGGCAACGGCAAAGAATACGGCCCCAACATAGGGAGCTATGGAATAGAAGCTCTCGGAAATCGCGATTTCCATGGCCAGCAATCCGAATAAGGTGGTGAATTTAATAATCGGATTCAGTGCAACAGAAGATGTATCCTTGAACGGATCGCCTACAGTATCCCCAACGATGGAGGCATCGTGCAGCGGTGTTCCTTTTTCGCGGAGATCCACTTCAACCACTTTCTTGGCATTATCCCATGCACCGCCGGCATTGGCCATAAAGAGCGCCTGGAACAAACCAAAAACAGCAATCGAAATCAGGTAACTTACAAAGAATGAAGCCGCTGCAAACTGAATTGCGGGTACGGTAGAGCTTACATCGCGATAGCCTGCAAAAAAGGCAAAAGCCAGTGCAAAGGAGAAAATTGCGATAAAAATGTTGAACATCCCGTTCTGGGCATACTGGGTACAGATCTTGACAACTTCTTTTGAGGTTTCAATCGAAGCACTGCTGTCGGCACCTTCATCCAGTTTGATATTCTTTTTAATGTATTCCACTGCACGGTAAGCTCCGGTGGTTACAGCCTGAATAGAAGCCCCTGTAAACCAATAAATTACAGATCCACCAGCTAAGAATCCAAGAATGGTATAAGGATTCAGGATATTGAGAATGGATTCGGGTTCGATGCCGAAATTCTTCTTCAACACCAGAATCAGGGAGAAAATCATGGTAGTAGCTCCCACAACTGCGGTTCCGATTAACACGGGTTTAGCCGTGGCTTTAAAGGTATTTCCGGCACCGTCATTGGCTTCCAGATAATGCTTTGCATTTTCGAAATCGGGTTTAAAACCGTAGTCTTTTTCGATTTCGGCGGCAATATTGGGTCTTTCTTCGATGAGTGAAAGCTCATAAATACTTTGAGCATTGTCGGTTACAGGGCCATAACTATCCACAGCAATAGTAACAGGTCCCATTCCGAGGAATCCAAAGGCAACCAGACCAAAGGCAAAGATCGACGGATAAATCATGAGCGCATCCAAACCGTAAGTAGAAGCAAAGTACGCAATGAACATCAGCACGAGGAACACCATTCCCTGCCAGAAAGCACTGAAGTTACCGGCAACCAATCCGGAAAGAATATTGAGGGAAGACCCACCTTCGCGGGAAGCGGTAACAATTTCGTTTACGTGGCCTGATTTCGGGCTGGTAAAGATCTTGGTAAACTCGGGAATCAACGCAGCACCGAGGGTTCCGCAGCTGATAATAATGGAAAGGGTGAGCCAGAGGTTATTTCCAAGTTCGCCCAGCATGATATAGCTGACAATAAAGGTAACCACGATAGATAAGAGTGACGTAATCCAAACCAGAGAGGTTAAGGGTTTTTCAAAATCGATATCGGTGGCGGTGCGGTATTTTGCAGAAGTGTAGGCTTTATTGATAAAAAACGCTACAATAGAAGTAATAACCATCAAAATACGCATCACAAAAATCCAGGTAAGAAGTAAGGTCTGATCTACAACCTGCATTACGGCAAGAACGATAAAGCTGATCAATGCAACACCGGTAACACCGTATGTTTCGAAACCATCAGCAGTCGGGCCAACACTGTCACCGGCATTATCCCCTGTACAATCGGCGATTACGCCCGGGTTACGCGGATCATCTTCTTTAATTTTGAAAACAACTTTCATCAAATCGCTTCCGATATCGGCGATTTTGGTAAAGATCCCACCAGCGATACGCAAGGCAGAAGCACCCAGTGATTCACCAATGGCAAATCCGATAAAGCTGGCTCCGGCAAATTCGCGCGGAACAAACAACAGGATGATCAACATCATGATTAATTCAACACTGACAAGCAATACACCGATACTCATACCGGCATCGAGTGGAATATTCAGCAGTTTGATGGGTTTACGCTCGAGGGAGGCAAATGCCATACGGCTGTTTGCCAGGGTATTCATGCGGATTCCAAACCAGGCAACACCATATGAACCCAAAATACCGATAACAGCCCACATCAGAATAAGTGCAACTCCGCCTATACTCATATGATCGAGGTATCCAAAATAGAATCCGATACATACAGCAATAAAGGCAAACAGGATAACAATGAATTTCCCCTGTTGAATCAGATAGGTTTTACAGGTTTCAAAAATGATGTTGGCAACATCGAGCATACTCTTGTGCGCCCTGAGTTTCTTCACTTTGGCAAACTGATAATACCCGAACAACAAGCCGAGTATACAAATCACAAAACCAAGAATCAGCAAATTATTCTGAGCGGGTTCCAATATTGGAATCTTCAGATCTGCTTCACTCGCTAAACTCAATAACGGCATCAGCAAGATACCGGATAATGCATAGATTTTCTTCATAAATCTGGGTTTATTAGGTTAACATTTTATTAACGAATCATGACGTCAGAATTCAACATTCCGGCACCGCCTTTGTTCATATCGACATATTAAAATTCACAGCCTTGAATGCGCAATTTAAATAAATTATTATAATCGGGGCAAAGATTTTGGGTGTTGGCATCATTTTTTGAAAAAACCAGGCTATTTATTCACAAGAATTCGTGCCGGCAGGGCTTCGAATTACAATTTTTAGTACTTTAGATTCCGAATCCGAACAAGGAGCCAGGGTGCATGGATAAAATTAAACTCGAAATCGTTGGAATGTCATACAGTCAGTCGCAGAGCGGTGCCTACGCGCTGATATTGGGTGAAACAGAAGGAAACAGGCGATTGCCTATTATAATTGGTGGATTTGAAGCTCAGGCGATTGCAATAGAGCTGGAGCGCATCAAACCCTCCCGACCGCTCACCCATGACCTGTTCCGGAATTTTGCTTCCACCTTTGGTATCGTTGTTACCGAAGTGATTATCAACAAGTTTCATGAAGGCGTTTTTTACTCCGAACTGGTTTGTTTTGATGGGGAGAAAATTGTTGAAATCGATTCCCGTACCTCGGATGCCATTGCCCTCGCACTTCGTTTTCATTGTCCGGTTTATACCTACGAAACCATTATGACTGCAGCAGGTGTTGTGATGAAAGACGATCCGGATGAACCCGATGAGATGCCCACCGAGGCGCCCGAAAAAACGGAAGAGGGATATGATCTTCTAACCCTGTCCGAGTTGGAAGATCTTTTGCATAAATCAATTGAAAATGAGGACTATGAGAAAGCCTCTTTGCTTCGGGATGAATTGAAAAAACGGGGAAAATAGCCAAATCTCCTCCTTCCATATTCTAAAAATCAAAGACGTATGACGATCAAGCAGCGCTTAGTACTGATGAATTTCCTGCAGTTTTTTATCTGGGGATCCTGGTTACTGACCATCGGAGCTTATTGGTTCCAAACAAAACAATGGTCGGGTACCGAATTTGGTGCCATTTTTTCGACCATGGGTATTGCCTCCCTCTTTATGCCGGCCATTGCCGGAATTATTGCCGACCGATGGATCAATGCCGAGCGCCTGTATGGTGGTTTTCATATCATGGGGGGCATTATCCTTTTTATGGTTCCTCTGGTTGACAATCCGTCTATGATGTTTTGGGTGATGCTCGTAAACATGATGTTTTACATGCCTACCATATCTCTTTCCATCACCGTTGCCTACAATGCTATCAAGGATAAAGGGCTGGATATCATTACAGTATATCCTCCTATTCGTGTTTGGGGAACGATTGGATTTATTGTAGCACTCTGGATAGTCAGTCTTTCAGGCTTCGAAACCTCTTCCGCTCAATTTTATGTAGCATCCGCTGCTTCGATCTTTCTGGGTGTTTATTCCTTTACCCTTCCCAAATGCCCACCTCTCGCCAAAGGACATAAGAAAACATTTATCAATGCCTTGGGACTAAATGCCTTCGCGCTTTTTAAAACTCCGAAAATGGCTATTTTCTTCATTTTCGCCCTGCTGCTCGGAGCTTCTCTCCAATTAACCAATGCCTATGGAGATACTTTTCTCCATGATTTCGCCAAAATCCCCGAATTCAAAGACCTGATTGCTGTGAAATACCCGGCTATCATTATGTCTATCTCTCAAATCTCGGAAACCCTGTTTATCCTGACGATACCGTTCTTTCTGAAGAAATTCGGCATCAAAAAAGTGATGCTCATCAGCATGGTAGCCTGGGTTCTGCGCTTCGGACTGTTTGCCTATGGCGATCCCGGAACCGGATTATGGATGATAATTCTCTCCTGTATAATATATGGTATGGCTTTCGACTTTTTCAACATTTCGGGTTCTCTCTTCGTAGAAACACAAAGCGATCCAACGATACGTGCCAGTGCACAAGGACTCTTTATGATGATGGCGAACGGTGTCGGCGCTTTTCTGGGTAGTTTAATTAGTGGTATTGTAATCGACAGCTTTTTCAAAACGGGTGAAGATTTCAACTGGCATGGCATCTGGATTGCCTTTGCAGCCTACTCCCTCGTGGTGGCCGTTTTGTTCAGTATTTTATTCAAACACAAACACGATCCGAAAGAAATGTCGACATTAAGTCATTGATTTCTAAGCACATTATTTCATGATTCAATATTTAAACCTCTTAGATCACGTCCTGCAAAACGGCGTTGAAAAAGCCGATCGTACCGGTACCGGAACTATTTCTGTTTTTGGGTACCAGATGCGGTTTAATCTGGAAGAAGGATTCCCGGTGATGACCACCAAAAAGCTTCACTTGCGCTCCATTATTCATGAATTGTTGTGGTTTATTCAAGGCGCAACCAATACGAAGTATCTGAAAGACAATAAGGTATCCATCTGGGATGAATGGGCTGCCGAAAACGGGGATCTGGGTCCGGTTTATGGATACCAATGGCGTTCATGGCCTGATTATCAGGGTGGGCACATTGACCAACTGGCTGAAGTGATTCATTCCATCAAATACAATCCCGATTCGCGCCGTCATATTGTAAATGCCTGGAATGTAGGTCAGTTAAAGGATATGGCGCTCCCACCCTGCCATATGTTTTTCCAGTTCTATGTGGCCGACGGGAAATTATCCTGTCACATGTACCAGCGCAGTGCCGATATTTTTCTGGGTGTACCCTTTAATATTGCCTCTTATGCGCTGTTTACCATGATGGTAGCACAGTCCTGCGGGTTAAAAGCCGGTGATTTTATCCATTCCTTCGGGGATGCTCACATCTACCTCAATCACATTGAGCAGGTAAAACTCCAGCTCAGCCGTGAACCCTACTCTCTCCCTCAAATGCTGATCAATCCTGATCGGAAAAATATTGATGATTTTGTTTTTGAAGATTTCGAACTGATTAATTATCAATCACATCCGCATATCAAAGGGGAGATTTCGGTTTAATTGGCTATTTCCGAACCCAGGTCTGGTACGAAAACCGGAATTCCTCAAATTCGGTATGCTCCTCTTCTGACTCCAGAATCCATTCATTTTCAGATACTTCCGGAAAGAAAGCGTCGGCCTCGAAAGATTTGTAGACGCGGGTAATCAGCAATTTATCGGCTAAAGGTAGAAACTGCCGATACACCATTCCGCCTCCGATAATAAAATTTTCGGTATCGACAGCCAGCTTATTCATCACATCTTCAATGGAATAGGCCATAACACAACCTTCAATTATCTCATCAGGCTGGTCGGTAAGGACCATATTCCGACGGTTGGGTAAAGGCCGGTTAGGCAGCGATTCCCAGGTCCGCTTGCCCATGATGACCGTATGCCCGGAAGTAATTTCCTTAAAGCGTTTCAGATCGCCCGGAATATGGGACAACAAACGGTTGTCTTTTCCAATAGCAAAGTTATCAGCAACCGCTACGATAATAGTGAGCATATATTATAATGGTATAAAATGAAATCAGGTTTTCTGCTTTTTCTTTTTGGCAGCCGGAAATAAAACGTTGTTCAGTATAAGCCGGTAGCCTGGTGAATTGGGATGCAAACTGAGATCCGTGGGAGGATCCCCGATGAAATGCTGGTAATCTTCCGGATCATGTCCGCCATAAAATGTAAAGGTCCCTTTGGCATATTCGCCATGCAGGTAACGCACTTCACCGGCTGCTTTGTTTTCGCCCATGATCAAAACACTGGGTTTAATCAGACTGGCTCTGAACGAAGTCGTTTGACCCATAAACCCTTTGATCACCTGTTCATGACTTTGGCACAACATCGTGGGTACAGGATCCCACTTGGCCGAAAAATCAAAGATTGTAAACATGTCGGCCGTGCGGGCAACTTTCCGGCTGTGGGTTACATCGATGTTGGAAATGGCATATTCGTATGCATTGGTAGAGAGTTTGAACCCGGTAAATGCAAAGCAGTTATCGTAATTCAACTTGGACTGGGCAGCCGGATCCGGGCCATCTCCATCAAACATAACATCCACAATATCAACTCCTTCTGCAGCCAAAGCAATATCATAGCTATCGGGAGCAGAGCACATGGCAAACAGGAATCCGCCTCCGGCCGTAAAATCCCGTATTTTCTTGGCTACGGCCAGTTTACACATCGACACTTTACTGTACCCCAGTTTAGCGGCCATGTCTTCGTTCATTTTTACATCATTCTGGTACCATTCGGCATTGCGGTAGGCTCCCCAGAACTTTCCATACTGACCCGTAAAGTCCTCATGATGAAGGTGTAACCAATCGTACAGGGGTAATTTACCCTGGAGTACTTCTTCATCATACACTTTATCAAAAGGAATTTCGGCATAAGTCAGGGCGAGTGTTACGGCATCATCCCAGGGTAGTTTTCCGGGCGGGGTGTAGACTGCAATCTTCGGTACTTTGTTTAATTCCACCATATCCATATTGGTGGAGGGATCCGAAATCTCGGTCAGAATGGCTGTTGACTGGGCATCAGCAATAATCTGATACGTCACTCCCCGTATAACACATTCATTTTCAATCTCTTTAGCATATTTACACATAAAACTGCCGCCCCGATAATTCAGCAACCAGTTAATATCCACTTCATTTTTTAATACCCAAAATGCAATTCCGTATGCTTTCAGGTGATTTTTCTGAACCTGGTCCATCGGAATCAGCAGATAGGCTGCCCTGGAGATCCCGGGTAACATTAAACTGATGATCAACATCAAACCAAACAGAAACCGTTTCTTCATGTAAATTCGTTTATTTTATAACAATGTATATTCGTTCTGGTTCATCAGGAGGCTAACGCAGTCGGGATGAAATTGTTGCCGGATCATGGTTCAGAGAAATCAGCACGAAAACCGTTCAATCTAAAATGGAGGTTCCTCGCTATCCGGCATGTTCATGCGGGAAGGTTTGGTCATGGTGTTAAAACCCTGATCAAATCCCTGATTCGGGGCAAGCGGATCGTTCATGCCACCGTCGAAGTCGAGTTCGGCAAATTTGGCAAAACGCCCGATAAATTTCAGGCGGATTTCATCCAGCGGTCCGTTACGGTGTTTGGCGATAATAATTTCGGCTAAACCGGCAGTCGGTGTTCCGTCTTCAAATTCATCCAGTTTGTAGTATTCCGGCCGGTAAATAAAGCACACCATATCGGCATCCTGTTCAATAGCGCCGGATTCACGCAAGTCGCTGAGGATTGGGCGTTTACTCCCTCCACGGGTTTCAACCGAACGATTCAACTGCGACAACACGATAACCGGGACATCCAGTTCTTTGGCGAGGCTTTTGAGCGAGCGGGAAATGGTACTGATTTCCTGTTCACGGTTTCCACGGAGATCGGCACCACCCGACATGAGCTGGATGTAGTCGATAATAATCAGTTCGATTTTATGCTGGGCTTTCAATCGCCGGCATTTGGCACGAAGTTCGAAAATGGATAAAGCAGCGGTATCATCAATAAAGAGGGGTGCATCAATCAGACCGCTGATTTTGGCATGCAGCTGTTCCCATTCATATTCCTCCAGTGTTCCTTTTTTCAATTTATCGGCACCCAGGGCAGATTCAGCCGAAATCAAACGGGTAACAAGCTGAATGGCAGACATTTCAAGCGAAAAAACAGCAACTGGGCGTTTATGATCTACGGCAATATTCCGGGCCATGGAGAGCACAAGAGCTGTTTTTCCCATACCCGGACGAGCGGCGAGTACGACCAGGTCGGACTTTTGCCAGCCGGAGGTAATGCGGTCGAGTTCGGTGAATCCGGAAGGCACACCCCGAAGACTGCCTTCATGATTCCGGGCTTTGTCAATTTCTGTAACAGCCTGCCGGACGAGATCCTGCATGCTGGAATATTCACGACGGAAGTTATTGTCGCTGATCTGGAAAAGATTTCGTTCGGCAACATCCAGTAAATCAAGCGGATCAGAAGAATCTTCAAAGGCATCGCGGATGAGGTCGGATGAGATCCGGATCAGTTCGCGTTGGATGTATTTCTGATGCAGAATACGGGCGTGGTATTCGATGTTGGCAGCCGAGGCTACGCGGGAGGTGAGCTGGGTAATATAATAGGGTCCTCCTACCAGTTCCAGTTCACCACTTCGTTTGAGTTCATTTGTAACAGTCAGAATATCAACTGGTTCCGATTTGGTAAATAAACGTGAAATCGCTTCAAAAATGATCCTATGGGCATCTTTGTAGAAAATTTCCGCTTTCAAAATATCAATAACAGCGGTGAGTGCATTTTGCTCAAGCATTAAAGCACCCAGGACAGTCTCTTCGATATCAACCGCCTGAGGGGGAACTTTCCCGTGTTCAAAAGCGGATGTTTCATTACTCATGGGTGGCTGAAATCGCCGCCTGCGTAGGTTTTCCTTTGATTTATTCGTGGTTTCATCCATGGTTCAAAGGTAGGGATAATTGAAGCCCGGCAGAGAACTCAGCCCGGATAAATTTATTAACAACGAAGAGAAAT
>CAYLTH010000078.1:13945-15526 GCA_964386485.1 uncultured Bacteroidales bacterium
ATATTATCCAGATTATCGCTGTTTACCGAGGTGGCCAGGATCCGCAGGTCACTACCACTTATAAATATATCATGGCCCCGTTCCAGTTGTGAGAGCTGACTTTCGGGCAGGCTTTGCAGGTCGACTTTCAGCAGCGTATCCACCGAGATCTTATAATATATGGAGAAGGCAATCATGGTCGGGATGTCGGGTTGCGCTACTCCATTCTCATAACCACTTAATGTTGAACGCTTTAAATCCAGTGCAATGGCTACTTCGTCCTGCGTTCTGCCTTTCCGCTTCCGGAGCAGTTTGATATTCCCTGAAAATTTTTGATCAAAATTTTTTTCCATTTTCTTGATTTGCTTTGTTGAAATGATTACATTGTAGTCATTCATTTGATTAATTTCACGTCAAAGATACAACACAAAAAAGCGCATGTCAACAAAATTTTAGTTTTTTTTCAATGGAAGAGTTTGAATTACAGGATTCCCGCCACATCATCCACCTTGACCTGGATACCTTTTTTGTATCGGTTGAGCGGCTGATCAACAGTTCGCTGGTCGGGAAACCTGTGATTATCGGGGGGACTTCCGACCGGGGTGTGGTGGCGAGTTGCAGTTATGAGTCGCGGCATTTCGGGGTTCATTCGGGCATGCCGATGAAGCTGGCCCGTACCTTGTGTCGTGATGCGATTCTGGTACGCGGGGATATGGAAATGTACAGCAAATATTCGCGTATGGTGACCGACATCATTGCCGAAAGGGCGCCGGTATTCGAGAAAGCGTCGATTGATGAGCATTATATTGACATCAGCGGGATGGATCGTTTCTTTGGCTGTCTGAAATGGACGCGTGAATTGCGGCAGACGATTATTGATGAAACGGGATTACCCATTTCATTCGGGCTTTCGGCCAATAAGACCGTATCGAAGATTGCTACCGGGGAAGCCAAGCCCAACGGACTGCTCGAGATCCCGTCAAACAAAGTAAAACCCTTTCTCGATCCGCTGTCGATCCGGAAAATCCCCATGATTGGCGAAAAGACCTACCAGACCCTGCGTTCGATGGGCATAGCCAATATCCACACCCTGCGCATGATTCCTCCCGAAATGATGGAACGGGTGCTGGGTAAAAACGGCATCCTCATCTGGAAAAAAGCAAATGGTATCGACAACAGTCCGGTGGTTCCCTTCCATGAACGCCTGTCGATCAGCACCGAAAATACCTTTGAGGAAGACAGTACCGATCTGGTTTACATGAACCGCATTCTGATTGGCATGGTCGAGAAAGTTTGTTTTCAGCTCCGGAAAAAAGAAAAACTCTGCTCCTGTGTCACGGTAAAGATCCGCTATTCCAACTTCGATACCCATACCATCCAGAAGCAGATTGCCTATACCTCTCTTGATCACCTTATTCTGGCTGTAACGAAAGACCTCTTTGCCCGGCTTTACCAAAGGCGTATGCTCATCCGCCTGATCGGGGTAAGGCTTAGCGGACTGGTAAACGGTGCCCAGCAACTCGATCTCTTTGAAGAATCACCTCAACTTATCAGGCTTTATCAGGCCATGGACAAATTAAAACGAAAGTATGGATCGCAAAT
>CAYLTH010000079.1:0-15379 GCA_964386485.1 uncultured Bacteroidales bacterium
GAACAGGCTCACTCGCATTGAAGATCCGGTAGATCCGGCCAATTATCCTTCGGATCTGGACAGTCAGGGCGAAAACAACTACCAGTATGACGCGACCGGTAACCTGATTTCCGACCAATCGGAGGGGATTGCAGACATAACATGGAATATCGCGAACAAGATTTCATACATTGACCGGGGATCGCGTCCGGCATTGGAGTTCTTTTATGATCCTTCGGGTAACCGGATCGCGAAGATCTGCGACACGAGTCAGACGGTGTATGTGCGTGACCCACAGGGTAATGTACTGGCAACGTATTACAAGAAAACCCGCCAGACACACGAAAATGATGATACCGCCGTTTTTCTTGAAAATGTGTATCTCTATGGCTCAGCCCGTTTGGGAGAATACCGGCCGATGAAGAAATATGCACCACCGGCACAACGCTATTACCGCACCAAAGGGCAGCGCCACTACGAAATTACCAACCATCTTGGCAATGTGATGGCCACCATCTCCGACCGCAAAATCGGACAATCACCCGACAACGATACTCTCATCAACTACTACCACGCCGACCTGCTCAGTGCTCAGGATTATTACCCTGGCGGCATGCTAATGCCTGGGCGAGTTTACCCCGATCCTGCTACAAATACCAAACCTTATCGTTTCGGATTTAATGGAAAAGAAAATGATAATGAAGTGAAAGGAACAGGGAACCAGCAGGACTATGGTTTTAGGATTTATGACCCAAGAGCTGTTAGGTTTTTAAGTGTAGATCCGCTAACTAAAGATTATCCAGAGTTGACGCCATATCAGTTTGCTTCTAACAACCCAATAAGGATGATTGACATTGATGGATTAGAAGGAACAGTTAAACTTCAACAATATGATATTGCTGCTGATGGTTATAAACCTGTAATTAAAAATAATGTGCCTCCACAATTAGTAAGAGCACTAAATGGCACATGGAATGTAGTTGGCGGTGCTACAACCGCTGCCGGAGGAATAGTTGTTGGACAAATGACAGGGGGCATTGGTTATGTTTTGGGTGGTACAGCCTTATTTTGTACTGGTTCTTATCAATTTGTTCAGGGATTGAGAATTCTTGGTAATCTTTCAGAGGGAGTACCTCAAACAAGTGACCCCAAGTATTTTACTCCCTTAGGCGATGCGTTTCAAAATTCGAATGTTGAAAATGCCAATGGTGTGTTAGCCGCGCTTGCACCTAGTCCAAATACGTTTTTTCAGACAGTTAGCAGATTGGGTGGGGCCCAAAGTATAACAAACCTTGGAGTTGATAATCTTGCTACTATTTCAAATGGAGTTACACCATCTGACTCAAAGCCAATTCAGACAACCAAGAATAATTCATCTTATTCGCATAATAAAAAAGCAAATACAGGTACAGAAAATGTTCGTATTCCGTTAAAGAATCCAGAGGGAATGGAAATGTCACCACAAACTAGTAAAACAATATCTACATGGAAACAGACTTTAGAAAGTGTTGAACAACCATAGTAATATACAATTAGTAATTTAATTATAAATTCAATTATGACAATAATAAATTTTGCAAAATGACAATATTGAGACCTAAAAGAATATTTGGACAAATCCATCGCTGGCTAGAGCTTTTGTTATACTTAGTTATATTCAACATTTGCGTTTTTATTGTTATGTACTTGAATTTATTTAAGATAATAAATCAACAAAGAGATTATCAGCAACACAATTATTTTGGAATATATATTTTCTTATCAATCTTCTTTTTACTAATTAATATGTACAGAACAAAAACTATTGTTAATGAAATAATATTCAACAATGACAAAAAGACACTTGACATTAGCTACTCAAAATACTACTTTTTAAATAAAATAGCAAAAATTAATTATAACGATTTGAGCTATTCATTTTCTGAGCAGCCCGGTTTGTCAGAGATGTTTTTTGCAATTGTAATTTTTGATAAAGGTAAAGAAGTTTTGAAAATAGTTTCTAAGAATGGTTGGAATAAGAACAGTTTTGAGACCATAATACATGAATTAGATAAGACAGGTGCTGTCAATGCAAACACGAATTGAATTATCAATTCACTTGCTACTCAAAATACAAATGAGCAGGTTATGAAAGAAATAGGTTCCGTATTAAGCCAAATAAGAAATGCAATTAAAGAATATACGGAGCGATAACTCCAAAACCTTCGGCAACTGTGCTCCTCCCCCGGGTGGGGGAGGTTGGGAGGGGGCTACACCGGATTATTATCCCGGCGGCATGCTGATGCCTGGGAGGTCTTATTCTTCCGATAGTTACAGGTTTGGCTTCAATGGGAAAGAAAATGATAATGAAGTGAAGGGAACAGGCAATCAGCAGGATTATGGTATGAGAATTTATGATCCGAGGGCTGTCAGGTTTTTGAGTGTGGATCCGTTGACTGGGAAGTATCCATATTTGACCCCTTATGCTTTTGCTGAAAATGATTTGATTCGTTGTGTGGATTTGGATGGGAAAGAACGGGTTGTTACTACAACACTTGTAATTTCAGAAACTAGTCAAATCAGTATTACAACCTGTTCTGAAATACCCGGGATGTTAGGTGAGGGCGTATTAAATAATATAATCAATGTCTGGACCGGCGAAGTTCATTCAACATTTACAGAACCATTGGTGGTTGGATCAAATGGGGAGATAACTGGAGAGAAAACTTATAGTGTCCCAAGCAATGTAGCATTTCCGATAGGTTCAAGAACTGAACAAGGCTCGTTTAGTAAACCAGGGTTATTACAAAGTACTGAAATTTGGTTATCCTCACCGTCTGAAAACATATGGCAAGGTACCATGAAAATTGCTGGTAACATTGCATATGATGCAATTAATGCACCTTATTCTCTCCTAAATGGACAAACATTAGCCGGGAGTGAATTAAATTCAGCAGGAAAAGTAGATGCCTTTATTTCAACAGTTCCTGGATTAATTTCACTCGGGTTAACTCAAGTCAAGGAAATAGTAAAAGTTGGGAAAGGCCTACAAGGCTATAATAAATTCGTTAAAGAAATTCCTGGAGTTAAAGCAACTGAAGGCCTCCCAACTGGAATGACCTGGCAAGAGCGTGCAGGAAACTTATTTCAAAAAAATAAGGTTAATCAAGGTGCTGTTAGTAGTTCTGATAATGGACTTTTTACAACAGGAGTTGTCTCTGAAGGGAAAAAAGAAGTAGAAAAATAAAATTATGAATATTGTCGTCGCCAAATACATTGGAGCAATTGTACATTGGTTATTAAAAGGCTGTCGTACAAAGTTAAGTGATGAAATAAACGGATACCCAACAGCAACATGGGGAGGGTCGTATGATATGGAAAATGTAATAATTGGTTATTTTACAATTATAATAGTATTTGGTTTAATTATTTGGATTGCTTTTGGGTAGGAAGAAATAGTTAATGATAAATTAAAACGACAAGTCCCGAAATTTCAGGGCTGGTCGTTTTCGTAAGGGGCTCTGAGTCCACAAACTAATGAGTAGACCGGAATTTGAATCCTGTGATACCCGCAGGAGACTTACCTCACATCGTTAACTGTTGCTGAAAGAAGTCTTTAAATTTCTTTTTGGTGAGCATAGTATTGATGATTTTCAGGACAGTGGTTTTATCATCCTCATCCAGTTGATTGATCAGGTTAATTTCAAAATCGGGCTGGTCTTCCATTTGTCCCTCGCAGGCTTCGGGACAATTACGTTTTAGCCCCCTCCGCCCTGTGGGCACCTCCCCCACCCGAAAGACCTATATTACATCCCATCCATCATCATCATCCCTTTCTTCACAGATGCATCCACCACCTTGGCATAGCGCTTTGTGGTGCTGATATTTCTATGGCCCATTATCTTTTGAACCACTTCAAGAGGGACTCCCAGTTCCAGTGCTATGGTTCCAAAGGTGTGGCGGGAACAATGCATGTGGATATTTTTGTTGATCTCTGCAGTGGTCATAATGTTTTTCAACTCCCGGTTTGAATATTGGTTGGTGCCCATTTGGAATACTTTTTCCTGGGGTAGACCCTCTCCAAGAAAATATATTGCTCTTTTGGGGAGGGAAAAGTTAAGCATTTCATCCGTTTTTTGTACTCTGAATTCAATGGATTTGCCCGTTTTCCCTCCGTTAATATTGCCGTATGTCAAGGCTTTAAGGTCAGAAAACCGCAATCCACCGGCAAAGCATGAAAACAGGAAATACCGGAGTACCCTTTTTTGATGAGCGGGAAGCGTACCACTGTTATAGATGGACTCCAGTTTTTTAACCTCTTCAATGGTGAGCCTTTCCATATTCCCTTCCGGAGCCATACCAATCGAATATTTTGAATACGGATTAATCTTAATAAGTCCTTCCCGAAAAGCATCATTCAGCCGGGCCTTGAGAAAACGATGACTTTTGTGAATGGTGATTGGTTTATGCTTCTTGTCCTCTCGGAGAAATTTCTCGTAACGATTAAGAAAAGCCAGGTTAATTTGGACAAACATAAGCTCCGGGCTGCATTCTTTAAGCTTGGCCACTTCTGAGTTCCAAAGCTTCTCTGTTGCCGGTGATATTTTCCCCCTTTTTGTCCGGGTTAGGTTTTCTACATAGGCATAAAAGCAGGTACGCAAAAATATATCTCCATAAAAGATACTGTCATAATCCTGGAACGTCAGCGTTTTCCCTTCAAACAGGGCATCTGTACTCAGCTTTCTCAGATTGGTATCATAATACTGCAGGGTAAGATTATCCTCAGTATAGCGCGGATGACCCGCTTTTAATCCGACCGGGGATTCAATAAAGTACTTCTCCAGGGTTCGGATTTTGAGACTATAATCCTTTTTTTTACGATCAATGGTTACCCTGGCATAAATAATCTTCTCCTTATCCTCCTTTATGGAGGTCTCTCTCAGGAAAAATTTAAAGGTGGGCTTCTTCATAACCAGATTGTTTTAAGGCTTAGGCAAAATCTGCGAAACATTTGCGAAACAAATCGGTGTAAATATCGAAAATTTATCTACAACTTCAACAAATAAGTTTTCGTAAAGCCCTAAAAAACAAAGGAATTGGAAAAAACTCTCCAATTCCTTTCTCGATTTTGTGGGCCCAATAGGACTTGAACCTATGACCGACGGATTATGAGTCCGCAGCTCTAACCGACTGAGCTATGGGCCCAAAAACCTATTGTAGGTTTTTGTAATTTGCGGCAAATTTACAACTTTGATCTGAATTTAAGAACCTTCTTCCAATAATTATGAAACTTTCTGGTATCCAAAACATTATATTCGATTTCGGTGGCGTTATCCTTAATATCGATCACCTCAGACCTATCGAGGCATTCCGGAACCTGGGTATTCCGGATTTCGAAACGCTATACTCTCAGGCCATACAAGCCGACCTCTTCGATCGCCTCGAAAAAGGAACAATTAGTCCCGATGCCTTCAGAACCGGTCTAAAACAAATCTGCCCCATTCCTTTATCTGATACCCTCCTGGATGAAGCCTGGAATGCCATCCTGCTCGATATTCCGCTGGAACGCATCCAACTGCTCGAAAAACTAAAAAAACGCTATCGCACTTTCCTGCTGAGCAATTCCAATCAAATCCATTATGATGTCTATCTGGAAACGCTGCGTTCAACCAGCGGTCATCCCGATTTTGATGCGCTCTTCGAAAAAGCATACTTCTCCTTCAATATGGGTATGCGAAAACCCGATGCCGAAATTTTTAAATTCGTTCTCAATACACATCATCTGATTCCGGAAGATACGCTCTTCATTGATGATAGTATTCAACATATACAGGGGGCACAACAATGCGGATTAAAAACATACTGGCTGCAGGCTCCTGTTGAAATGACCGACCTCTTTGATCCGGAAACGCTTGATATTATTGATCTTCCGGAATAAATCTTCATTCAGGATCTGCTTCCATGGTGGATAAGGCATGCTCAAAAATGCCGGCAATCTCTTCCCGGGTTTTGGCTTCCACCAGTTTCATCCGCAGCATTTTCGAATAACGAAACGAACGGATATAGCCACCATAATGCTTCCGCATTTCGATAACTCCTTTGAAATCGCCCTTCCGGACTATCGATGCGTCGAGGTGCTCCAGGCATACCGCCATCCGTTCTTCTAAGGGAGCCGGATCAAGAATTCTCCCGTTTTTAAAGAGTTCCTGTACCTCCCTGAAAAGAAAAGGATTGCCAATAGCGGCTCTCCCGATCATAATGCCATCCACTCCATAGCGGTTGCGGTATTCGAGCGCTTTCGCCGCCGAATCAATATCTCCGTTCCCGATAACAGGGATCCGGATGCGGGGATTGTTTTTTACCTCACCGATTAAGGTCCAGTCGGCCTGGCCGCTGTACAACTGACTCCGTGTACGGCCGTGTATGGTGAGTGCCTGAATGCCGGTATCCTGCAGTCGTTCGGCCACATCCACAATATTCTTACTCTCCTGATCCCAGCCCAGCCTCGTTTTTACGGTTACGGGCAATCGGGTTGCCTTTACCACCGCAGTAGTCAGCTCAATCATTTTCGGGACATCGCGCAGGATTGCGGCTCCGGCACCCTTGTTCACTACTTTTTTTACCGGACAGCCGAAATTAATATCGATCAGATCGGGCTGCACAACTTCTGCAATCTCTACCGCCCTGCGCATGGCATCGGCATTATTCCCGAAAACCTGCACTCCCATGGGGCGCTCTATATCATCAAACCGCAGCTTTTCCATGCTTTTGCCGGCCAACCGTACAAGTCCGTCCGATGAAATAAACTCCGTATACATCAGGTCGGCACCAAAGCGTTTGCACAACACCCGAAATGCTCCATCCGTGATATCTTCCATGGGTGCCAGGATCACCGGGTAATCTGCAAATTCAATCTTCCCTATTTTCATAATCTTTTGCCGCCAGACGCTCAGCTTTTTGTAATTTCACGCAAAATTAACCTAAACCAGCATATGCCTGTCATCCGATACATGTCGCCCGGCGCGAAATTCTTCTTTTTAATCCTGTTAATCATTTTTTGTCTGTTTATTACGATGGCGGTCGGAATGGCCATTGCCACCCCGTTTTTTGGCAATAACCTTGAAGCACTGATGGTTACGGATGGGAAAATCGATCCGTCTTCCGTTCCGTTTATGAAATATTTTCAGATTGTCAGCCAGATCGGATTTTTTATTGTTCCGGTTATTGTGTTCAGCCGGCTGGTGGAGGGGAATGCCATGGAATATCTGCGTCTCGCAAAATCGCCCCATCCGGTAAGTCTTTTTCTGGCTGTTTCGCTTTTCATCGTGAGTATCCCGGCAATCAATTTTTTCCTGAGTTTAAACCAGGGAATTCAATTGCCTGCCTTTTTGAGTGAGTTTGAAAAACAGGTACAAACCATGGAGAAAGGAGCTGAGGAACTCACCCTGGCCTTTCTGAAAACCGGCACTTTTGAGGGATTTCTGGTCAATCTGCTGATGATCGCCATTCTCCCGGCTATTGGAGAAGAGTTGCTTTTCCGCGGAGCGCTAACCCGCATCTTTTTCGAGTGGACCCGCAATGTACACGTCGCTGTGATCATCAGTTCGCTTATTTTTACGATGATGCACATGCAGTTCTATGGCTTGGTCCCGCGATTGTTATTGGGTTTTATGCTGGGATATCTTTTTGTATGGTCAGGCAATCTGTGGTTGCCCATGGTGGCTCATTTTACGAATAATGTAATAGTGGTTATCGCTGCTTATCTGAATGAAAGCGGGAGGATTGCCATCGATATCCGGGATTTTGGTTCCTCGGGAAGTTATATCATTATTATCGGCAGTTTTCTGGTTTCGATCATGCTGTTCTGGGTCATTAAAAAGCGGGAATTTGTGCCGATACCTCAAACGATAACAGAAGAAGGGGCTTCCGACCACGAAGAGCCCCTCTCCTGAAAAAGTTCGGCTATGTTCTGCTACAGCAGCGTGAACAGAACCTTCATCGAGTATTTAACCCTGACTGCTTTATTATCCTGTTTGCCGGGATTCCAGCGGGGCATGGCTTTCATTACCCGTAGGGCTTCTTCATCGCATCCGGCTCCGATACCGCGGGCAACCTCGAGGTGGGTAATATTGCCGGATTCATCAACGATGAAGGTCAGGTAAACGGGTCCCTGGATTCCGGCTTCACGGGCAATGAAAGGATACTGCAGATTATCATGGAGAAATTTGAGCCGGGCTTCTTCACCACCCGGGAACGAAGGCATTTCCTGAACAATCAGATGTACCTTGGTTTCGATTACCGGATCAAGAATAACGGGGCGGGGAACTTCCCGGGTAACGGTAAAGGTTGTGTCGATGGGAGGATTTACAGCAGGCGGATCCATTGACCATACGATTGTTGTATCGATCATATCGGGTGGTACAACCTCCGGAGCGAGGTTCCGGATTTGTTCTTTGTATTGTTCATCCGGTAATTCGGGGAGGGGTGGTTTGATCTCGTCGTCCTTGGGTTTGTCAAGGTCATCAAGTTCATACGTAATTTCCCCACCGGGTTTAACCGGATTTATTCTGTTGTAGTAGCTTGCGATCAGCGGAACGGCAATTCCCATCAGGAAGAGCGTAATGGTGACCATCATGGCTTTGTTTACATTTCCCGAATAGTCTTTCCGGATTTTGTAGGCTCCGTATTCGGTGTTGCGGCCGGAGAATACGATTTCATCGAGTTTCTCCGTTTTTTCTGTTGTTTTCATGGCCTGGTGTTTTAAAGGTTAAACATTGCTTTACCATATGATGCCCGTAACCAGTAATTTCCACAAAGAACACGCGTGTTTATATAGCTCTAACGCAAAAAAAGAGGCTCCCCGTATCTGGAGAGCCTCTTTTTATAAGATTTGATGAAAATTAGTTCAGTGTAAAGCGGATGGGCATGGTAAACTGAACGCGAACCGGTTTACCGGCCTGCTTACCCGGGTTCCATCCCGGCATCAGTTTGATTACACGGAGGGCTTCTTCATCGCAACCTCCGCCAATTCCACGCATGATTTTGGCTTCCTGAACTTTCCCTCTTGAGTCAACCACAAAGGAAACATAAACTGTACCCGAAATGCCGCTTTCTTTTGCAACCTGAGGATACTGAATGTTTTCCGATAAGTATTTCAAACGGGCTTCTTCACCGCCGGGGAAAGAAGGCATTTCTTCTACCACGGTAAAAATTGGAGTACGGTCTTCTTCATCAATTACTTTCTCTTCAACTTTCTCAACAACATTGAAATCGTTTTCATCGATGGCTACATTGGTAACCTGATTAGAAAGATCATCCTGGTTAAGAGCGTTGGTTTCAACAACTGAGTCGGTAACAACGATTGGAACTGTAAATTTTGCTTTTTGTTCCACAACTTCTTCTGGTGGAGGAGGTGGTGGGGGTGGTGCTTCTTCGGGGGGTTTATTCATATCGACCAGTTCTGCACCGACCGTTTTGTCCTCCCGGATGAAGCGTTGCTGATTGTAGTAGCTGGCAATAAGGGGCACGGCTACAGCAATGAGCAGAGCTGTAAGTGAAATCAGAAATGAACGGTTAATGTATTTACCATATAAATGGCGGATTACATAAGCACCGTATTCTTTGTTCCTGCTCTCAAATACAATCTCGTCGAGGCTTTCTGTCTTAACTTTCTGTGTTGCCATGGCAAGTGTTTTTTAGTGATTAATCAGGAACATTATTTCGGAGCGGTAGCGAGCAGTTTCAGCTCAGCATCGTTGATATCAACAACAGCATAACTCGCAATACTGGTAATCGCCATTTCATCAATGATATCCACAATATTGCGGTATTTGGCAAATTCATCTGCCTTGATCAGGATAATCGGTGATTTCTTGTCGGATTTCTTGATTTCCTTAATCTTATTATTCAGCGTAGAATCAGCCATTACCAATTCGCCTTTTGTTACCTTTTCCCGAAGATCAACAATTTGTTCAAATACCAGTTTATTGCGCTCGAGTAAATATTTCCGGATACCATCAGAACCATAGGAGCTCTTTTTGATAACAGGAATCGGCTTACCGGTTTCGATTACTCCGTCGTAATAATAAAGTTTATCATCACCACTGAGAATTATGTTGATAGTACGATCAGCACTAATCTGTGGCTGATCTTTCTTCTCATTTTCTTTAGGAGGTTCAGGCATGGTAATTTCCATGACTTTTGGTTTTGCGAAAGCAGTTGTAAGCATAAAGAAGGTGATCAGGAGACACATAAGGTCTACCATGGGGGTCATATCTATATTGGTGGAATGTTTTTTCGGACGTCTTTTGCCGCCTTTTTCGCGTCCACCGCCGGATTCAATAATATCAGCCATAACTTTTTCTTTCTTTAAGTATCAGAGTTATATCACTTGGTTTCAAGTACGGCTTCTTCTTTCTGAAGATTCGTCACCAGATTGAATTTATTGACCTTATTCTCCTGCAGCATATCCATTACGTCTTTCACCACTTTATAATCGGCACCGCCATCACCCTTGATAGCCACTTCGGCATAGGGATTTTTCAGACGGGCATAGCGTACCCAGAGGGCAAGCTGATTATCGAGCGAATCCATGGGCATCCCTACCTGTAAGGCTTCCTTCTCTTTTGAATCTTCAGAATCGATCCATCGTTTCAGGTCCTTCATCGGCATACCGAATGAATTCATCAGGGTGAATTTTTTAATTTCTTCAGGAGTAAATTTGATGTTATACCTCGTTGCCATTTCTTCCAAAACCTGGGCACGAAACTTTATTGCTGTATCTTTTCCGTTATCGATATTGAAGAAAACCCTGTTTTTCTCATCGATCAGCAATGTGATTACATTCTGGTCGGGTGCAGTTTTCTCAGAAATCGAAGCGGGTGAATCAATAATGGTTGCTTCGGTTGGTTTAAATGAGGTGGTTAACATGAAGAAGGTCAATAGTAAGGAAAACAGGTCCACCATCGGCGTCATGTCGATGTGTGGCGACGCATGGGTCATTTTAATTTTTGGCATAGCTCTAAAATTTAAAATCCTTACTTACCTTAACTTAGTTTTACTGTTTCTGCCTTGCAGCAAAAGTGTTCACGAGACTGAAACCGGCTTCGTCGATTTTGAAAGTCATCTTGTCAATCTTCGTCTGGAAAACGTTGTAGAAAACGATAGCCAGCAAGGATCCACCGATACCGAAAGCGGTATTGATAAGCGCTTCAGAAATACCGGTAGCAAGTGCAAGTGCATCAGGAGCACCAGCCTGGGCAAGAGCGGCAAACGCCCGGATCATTCCGAATACAGTTCCCATAAGACCGGTTAATACGGAGAGGGATGCAATAGAGGAGAAAATAACGATATTTTTCGACATCATCGGTAATTCGAGTGCAGTTGCTTCTTCGAATACCTGTTGCAGAGCGGTAATTTTCTGGTCTTTTGCAAGCGTAGTATCACTTTCCAGTTCTTTGAAACGGGTTAAACCGGCACGCATTACATTCGCTAATGAACCCTGGTTCTTGTCGCATTCAGCAATAGCCTGATCCAGTTTATTTTCTGCGAGTAAGCCTTGTAATTTTTTAACAAAAACATTGATTCTGGATTTACCTCTGATTTTGTGTAAGGTCACAAAACGCTCAATAGCAAAAGTGACAACAACTAAAAGCAACATAATTAACAAAGGAACGATATACCCCCCTTTATAGATAATAGCCAGATAGTTATTTGGCAGTGGATGGCCATCAGTGTTTCCGCCTTCAAAGTTGAGAGGATTTCCCATCACAAACTCGTAGATCAAAACGGCCACAATAAAGGCGATAAAAATAACACTTGTCGCGAAAGCGGAACGCAAGGTTTCCCCCAGAGAACTTCCGCTGTTTTTTGTCTTGCTCATTGTAATAATTTTAAGTGAATAAATAGTTTGAGTTAATTGTTTAATTTTCAGTGAAAGGAAGCAAAATTAACAATAAAATGTTAATTAATAGTGAAGTAGTTTTATTTAGACAGATTGTAATTATCGGCCCGGACAACGTCCCTTGAGCCCCTTGATTGCATCTGTTGCTTTTTCATTTTTTGGATCAATGAAAAGAACCTTTTGCCAGTAATCAATTGATTCACAGAACTTTTTGACTTTAAGATAATAATACGCAAGATAGGAATAGGACTCGATGAGTTCTTTGGAGTTTTTCACTGAATCAGCCATAGCCACTTCAGCCAGTTTTTCATAATGTGGTTTTGCTAAACCATCTTTGGTTTCCGGATCTAAATTAGAGTATACCCGTGCTCTCCATAAATAGGCCGGTATAAAGTCTGATTTCTGACGAATAACATAAGCAAAGGCACTGTCCGATTTTACCCAGTTCTGGGTACTGTAGTAGGCTTTACCTAATGCGTGATAATCCTGTAAACCAGCTTTGCCCATCCGGATTTTCATTTCATATAATTCAGCACTTTTATCATACTTCTTCATCTTGTTATAAGATGACACCATATCCTGCAGGAGGTCCATATTGGTGGAATCCATATCCTGTGCCTTTTTGTATTGGATAATGGCCATGGAATCCTGTGTAAGCTTCGAATAAATCTTACCATAGTATGAATAATCGCTTTGCAGGATTTTATCCGGTTTTGTTCCTTTAAAGAATTTCTCAATGTTGATCAGCGCTTTATCAGCCTGATTGGTTTCATATAAAGAGTAAGCTGATAAGCGATACAGGAAGTTATAGGATTGATCCTGATTGAGAATCTCATTGATCTGATTTACAGCATCCTGATAATCCTTTGTTAAGAAAAGAAAGGATGCATACCGGACCTTGGCATAGGTATTCTGACCACTCAGATCAAGGAATTTTTTGTAGTTGATTTTGGCATTTTCGTATTGACCGGCCATGGCGTATAACTCGGCCAGTTCGCGGTAAACCGGAGTAAAGGTGGAGTCAATTTCTACGGCTTCCTTGTAATAAGCCAAAGCATCCTGATAGCGTTTTGCCCGAACCCAGAGTTGACCCAGGCGGAGTTTTGCGCGTGACGATTTCGGATCGAGTTCCTGGGCACGTTTGTAATTAACAATGGCATTCGAGCCATCATTTATAATATACAGATAAGCATCACCACGAATAAGGAAGGTTTCCGGATTTTTTTTGTCCAGCTTTTCAGCTCTGCGCAGATACGGGAATACATTACCGGTATCTTTTGCTGGTCCTTTCAGGTAAGCTTCTGCCACTTTTTGCAGGGTAATAACCTGCAATTCAAGCGGCATATTCATGGTTTTATTCTGTTTACCTGTTGGCAGCATGGTCAATGCTTTCTGAAACTGAATTTCAGCTTCCGACATGTTTCCACTGTATAAAGCTGCTTTACCAAGGCCCACATAGTTAAGCGGATTACCCGGAGCAGCTGCAACTCCTTTTTCGAATTGTGCCCTTGCCTGTGCTGTTACTTCTTTCAGGTCAACATTGGCTGTATCCGTAAAATAGGATTTTAGGTAGCTTTCACCATAATAGAAGTAGATGTCACTATTCTGTGGCTGCTGTTTAACAAGTGATTCGTACACTTTCCAGGCAGGCCCGAACTGTTCGTTATCGGTCAGTGTATTTGCTTTTTTCAAATCCTGGCCCTGAAGGGTGATCACCGGACTGATACCGATCATCAGCAGAGCAAAGAATTTCAATTTTAATGAGATGCGTGCCATTTTTAACTCCTTTCTGTCTATGTCTAAAATGTGTTTTTTACCTGCATTAAGCGAATGGGAACGGTTGCCGGGGCAAGTCCTGCTTTTAGAATTATCCGTTGACCCGTTTCCCCTGCAATAAAGGAAGCAAATCCCGAGCCAAGACCGGCAAAGGATTCTCTGGAAATAATATAAACTTCACGAATCAATGGATAGGATCCTTCTGCAAGATAGCCCTGATAAGGTTTACGGAAGATTCCTTCTCCGGATTCATCTCCTTTTGCTCCGATTCCTATGATACTTATTTCACTCAAAAATTTATTGGAAAGTGAATCATCTTTATCGCTGATCCAGTTGACTCCGATAATACCGAGTGCATTTTTTTTATTCTTCACATAATTCAGCACTTCCTGATTATTCTCAACGGCAAAACAACTGGCAGGAACAGCATTCTCGCCAATAAAATTTTCTTTGATATACCTGAAATTGCCGGATTTGCTGTGATCAAACACAACAATCAATTCTTGCTTGGGGTATTTCGGATCAAGCTGATTCCAGTTCGAAATATCGCCTTTAAAAATTGCTTCAAGCTGGTCGTACCGAAGCTGCAGATCTTTATTATCAGGATGTGAAATAAAGGTAACACCATCATACGCTACTTTGGTGGTGCGCGCAATGGATTGAAGGCTCAGAAGATATTTTTCTTCTTCAGGTGTAAGTTTCCGTGAAATAATCATTGTCCGGATGCTGTCGTTGATAAAATCTTCCACAACTTCGGCTTCGGGCTTATAGAGCGGAGTGATGTTTGCGTATTTATAGAGTGCGTGGAAGGTGTAGTTTTCTGCGTCGATCAGCAGTTTAAAGGATTCATCGGCAGCAATGCGAATGGTGCCGCGTGTGGTTGTTTCTGTAATAACTTTGGGGTCACGGTTACAGCCGTAGAGGATGGAGAACAAAAGAATAGCAAGCAGATAGAGAATTTTTGCGGTTGTTTTCATGGCTTCAGATATTGTTTTTAAATTTCTGATAAATACGCGTTGAACGCAATAAACCATACATCAGGAAAAAAATCCCGAAGATTACCCGCATGTTTTTTGGAATGTACTCAAAAACAGGGACAAACATGAGAACCACGCCCAGACCAATGTATATGGCTACCATGAGCATTCCAAAATACATCATAAATTTCCCCAACCACGAATCTCCGTTTCCCATAATCAATGAATGTACTCCAGCATGCTGATTATCTTCCTGTTATTTTCCAATCAGTAAAAAGCTAACGATTTGACCGGTCAATTATTGCGGAGAGAATGGGATTCGAACCCATGATACCCTTTTGGAGTATACACACTTTCCAGGCGTGCGCCTTCGACCACTCGGCCATCTCTCCGGGAGCGCAAAAGTAGAGCTTATTATCTTAAAATAAAAATATTAACAGGGTTTTCAACCAAAAAGATTCTCGAGAAGTTCATCGAGTTTTTTCAACTCCACAACTTTGATACTGGTTTTTCCTGCACCTTTATAATTATAATTATATCCGGAGATATAAATGGTCTCAAAACCGATACGCTCTGCTTCGGCAATTCGCTGTTCGACGCGGGCAACAGACCGGATTTCACCCGAAAGTCCGAGTTCTGCAGAAAAACAACTTTTTCGGCTGAGCGGAATATCCTGTAATGATGATACCAGTGCCGCGGCAACGGCCAGATCGGTGGCGGGATCATCCACCCGGATTCCGCCGGCAATATTGAGGAAAACATCTTT
>CAYLTH010000080.1:0-10585 GCA_964386485.1 uncultured Bacteroidales bacterium
TTCTTGTAGGCAATTTCAGCGCAGTCAATTCTGGAAGCGTGGCTGTTTTTCAGCTTAACGATGGCGATACGTTGGAACTTTCTTATACTCCCGGTGCCTACGAGAATGAAAATTCGTATCAGCTTTATGATCCTGCCTGGAATTTTGTTTTTGGGGATGGACCTACTCCACAAACCGGTACTGTTTATTCTTCGTTGGGTAATTGTAATGGAACATTGATACCCGGAAGCTACGCCTGTACTGCTATTCCAATCGATACCGGACAATGTATTGTTGCTGATAATTCAGGGATTCAGGGCTCCGGCAGGATAGCGGGCTGTGCTAATTTTCAGGGAGGTGATATCTGGTTCTCCATGCAGGTTCCTCCATCAGGGAACGTAGGTTTTGTGACCGACAGCGGTGATATAAACGATACTGGATTAGCCGTTTGGACCGACAGTACCTGCACGAATCCGCATCTTTTAGGTTGTGATGATGACAGCGGCCCCGGGTATTTCTCACTCCTTAATCTGTTTGACCTGAATCCGGGGCAGACAGTATATATTCAGGTTTGGGGCTATGGAGGCGGGACCGGTTCGTTCCGGATTTGTGCACAGGATTTGGGGCAAGTCCAGTTTGACAGCACAGAGCTTGCCATTGTGATGATTAACACCCTTGGACAAACGATAATTCCGGATAATAAAGTGAATTGCCTGATGGACATAAAATTCAATGGGCCAAATAGTTATACCCGCCTTACCGATCCTTCCAATGTGTATAGCGGGAATATTGGTATTGAAATCCGTGGAGCGACCTCCTCGGGCTATCCTCAGGCACCCTATGGGTTTGAAACCCGCACCCCTTCCGGAGCAAATAATTCTGTTTCCATTTTAGGAATGCCTGCCGAAAATGATTGGGTTTTGTTATCGAATTATAATGACCGGTCTCTCATTCGAAATACACTGGCCTATAAATTATTTGGGGAAATGGGCCAATATAGTGTCAAGACCAGGTTATGCGAAGTGCTTGTTGATAGTTCCTATAAGGGCATTTATGTTATCGGGGAAAAAATAAAACGTGATGGCAACAGGGTTGATATTGCAACCTTGACAACGTCTGATACAACAGGTGATAATCTTACCGGAGGCTATATTCTCCAGCAAAACTACTGGGATGCGAATAATAGTTTCCTGTCGAATTATTCCCCGATTGATCATCCCAACATGGATGTGCATTTTGTGTATGAATATCCTAAACCGGATGTTATTACTGCAACCCAGAAAACATACATTGCCGCCTTTGTTGATAGTCTTGAAAGTGCACTCTATAGTCCTGGTTTTGCGGATCCATTGGTTGGTTACCGAAAGTATCTGGATGTTAAATCCTTTATTGATTATTTTCTGGTGAATGAGTTATCCCGCAACAACGATGGATTTAAGAAAAGTGTGTTTTTCTATAAAGATAAGTATTCAAATGGCGGGAAACTGAAGGCAGGTCCGGTCTGGGATTTTGACTGGGCCTGGAAAAATATGTATGGATGTTCTATTTTTGAAAATATTACTGGTACCGGTTGGGCACATCACATTAATGATTGTCCAACAGATAATTACTCCTGTGGCTGGTATATCCGCTTGTTGCAGGACAGCACTTTTGCAAATGAACTCCGATGCACGTATGAAAGCTATCGCCAAACAATTCTGGATACGTCCGTCATTTTTGCTTACATAGATAGTGTAAGAACCCTGGTACAAAATGCGCAGGTCCGGCATTTTCAACGATGGCCCATTCTCGGGATGAGTGGTCCTGCCCCGGAGGTGAATGCTATTGCTACGACCTACAATGCAGAACTGGATACCCTTAAAACCTGGATTACCTTGCGCCTGCAATGGCTTGATGCCAATATACCGGGCAATTGCAGCATCATTACTGATGTCCCTGACCAGGCTGCTTCAAACTGTACCCTACATTACTATCCTAACCCGAGTATTGGTAATTTTCATTTTGAAGGGTTTGTAAATAGTGTATCTCCATTGCAGATGAATGTTTTTGACATTACAGGCAAAAGGGTTGATTGTCTGCCACTTGAATCCGGAAACTTACAATTCGAATATAAATTGAATACGAAAGGTGTTTATTTCTTTACCATTACAAACAGTATCGGACAGTTGAAACATGGTAAATTAATTGTACTGTAGCGGTTTTAAATGATAAAATCTTAAAAATCAGACCATGAGAAAAAAATACAGATCCGGAATTTGGTTGGGATTGTTTCTTTTATTGTCTGCTTGTTTACCCGGGAAAACCCAAACTTTCCTCGATAGCAGTTCCGTTTGGTCGATCTGGTATGATGCATCAGGGGGAGGAGGTGGGAATATCGGTTACCAGATCAGGTTATCAGAGCCTGTTCTTTCAAACGGTTTTTGGGAATCGGATATGTATTATGCCAGAAATCAGAATCCGGATGAATGGACACACTTGTTGCCTAAACTCAGAGAAGACAGTACCGGTAATATTTATTTAAATTTTAGCCTTTTATATGATTTCAACCTGATCTCAGGTGATACATTTCAGGATATGCGCTGTATTTTGGTTGATACAGTGCTCCTGGATATTCCAAGAAAGCGATGGTATTTTAAATGTCTTGACAATCCATCTCCCGGCTTTACTCCGGTGGATACATGGATAGAAGGAATAGGAAGCATCATGCGGGGACTTTTCTATCCGGGGTTCTGGGGTTGTTCTATGGTTGTAGGGAATCCTTATACTCAACTGATTTGTTTTCATCACTCCGGAAATTTGGTTTATATGAACCCATTATTAACAAATTGCCTGAAGTCATCCAACTGGTATGCCCCCGAAAAATGGCCTGCCGATGATAAAAATTACTGGTCGTATAGTTATGAAGAACAAACCGGATTTGGAGGCGTTAATCTCGGAAATGTTCATATAGAGTCGATTAAGGATACGGTTGTTGGTGGATTTCCTTGCCGTAAATATCAAAGTACTACCGTAAATCATCTAAATCAGACATTGAGTGATATTCCGTTCTTTCTGCGTCAGACCGGTACGCTAATTTCGTATTCCTTTGGCGGGCAGTTCTATGAATTATTTGATCTCGGTGCCGATCCTGGATACAGCTGGACAACCCGTAACCCTTACGAGATCTATGGGTTAACGCCGGGGCCCGACAGCATGTCTACCTTTACTGTAGATTCCATATATTACCAGACAAGAATGGGACAACAATGGTCGATATGGGATCCCGTACTATTTCGAAGTCTGGCAATAAGTTCTTCCTCTCAGTGGAATTTTCATTTACCTGTGATGGAAACAACCGGAGGACGTTGGTTTTTCTTTCCCGGTAAGTGGGACGAATGGATCAATGCCCGTCCAACCTATCTGCGCTGCTGTAACAACAAAAACTGGGAACCGGCTCCATTTTACTATTTGTCGCCCTGTTTTTATTTAAGTACGGGTATAGAAGAACAGGAAAACAACGGTGTTCTTTTAAAAACCTGTCCTGATTACATTGAAATAGAGCACAACTGGACAGGTTCAGACAATGTAACGGTCTCGTTATTTGATGTTTATGGTCGACAGGTATATGGTAAAACGGTGAGTTTGACCTCCCGTATTGTCATTCCTTCATCCAATTTACCGAAGGGTATTTTTATGGTGAGAATAGCCGGTATATCGGGAACGGTGTTTACCCGGAAAATTTATGTTCTTTAAAAGTGTTAGATTGAAAATACTATTCCTTCTCCTTGCTGTTTTATGTTCCATCTGGTGTTATGATGCGTTTGCTCAGCAACCAGAGCTTGCCCGCTACATTTGTCTTTCAGAATACCTTCCGCCCGAAAGATGGGAATCGCAGGGTAGTATTGAATTTGATACTTCCGGGGTCTTACTCACGAACAGAGAATATAACCCTTTGAATATCACACAATATGCCATCGTTTGCTATTATAAATTTCTGGATACAGGGGAGAAATTATGGCAGGATAAATTTCTCGCTCAGGCAGGCTACTTTAAAGATGGATCCAAAGTTCACCTTTTGCATAATGGACATTCAATAGGACTACCCTATAAAACTGATTACAAGGATGTTAAAGCGCCATGGTATAGTGGCATGACACAGGGAACTGCGATTTCGTTTCTGCTCAGGTATTATAAGTGGAGTAACGACAGCTCGGTTCTTCCCATTGTTCAGAAGATTGCTCATCTTCTGATTCTTCCTGTTGAAAAAGGGGGATGCATGTCAAAAACACCGGAAAACCTGACATGGATTGAAGAATATCCCAATTCAAAAATTTCGCCTCAGGTATTAAACGGGTTTATGAACGGATGGATTGGCCTGCATGAATATTGTCTGTTTTTTCCGGATGATACCATGGCATTAAGAATCCGGAATGAATGCCTGTTTGCGCTGAAGAATAGCCTCGATAAATACGAATTTGAATTCGGCCCTTTGTATAACCGGCTTAATGTGATTGCCCGTAAAAATTACCTCAGGTATCAAACCCTGGAGATGGAGCAGATTTACAGACTTACCGGGGAGGAATTGTTAAGAAAACAAATGATGCTTTGGTCTTATCTGATTAATATTATGCCGGATACTGAAAAAGAGCAAGTTACGTTGTTGAATAAGTTTGAGTTTGCGGTTCCGCTAAAGGAATTGGGGAATGAACTGATCCCCGATTATTCCTTTCTTTCTTTATCATCAGCAAAGGAGAAACTTCCATATTATACGTATTCCAGATCAAAGATTATTCCTCCCGGCCAAAACCTTTCCGTTTCATCAACATTCAGGTTTGCAGGGAATCCGGTTGTATTTTACCGCTCCAATCCCGACAGTACTTTAATCACGCGTACACCCTGGAAAGTGAATGATAATTATCCTCTGACTAACAATACGTTATTGACCCTTAAGCCGGAAAACCTCTATTTCCAGTTTTTAGTTATTTATGAAATTAAGGGTCCGGAATCAGCAGTTTCTTCGCTAAAGTTCGAATAGTAGCGGAAAGCTCTCCTGATTACCGTTTTTCTTCTCATGAATTATGATCTGATTCAGGTCTTTTCCTGAAACATCGGGCAAATTTTTGCCATTGCTCCTCTATGTGTGAATGTTGTAATGATTTCACCGAATTGTATAATACAGTCCGGATCATTTACCCCGGCATTCATGAAAGAATCGCCGGAAAAAGTTGAAAGCAAAGTGTAGATAATAACACGTAAAGTCTAAATATTCAATTAGTTATACAGCAAAATAGGAAATTTGGCAGAATGGTTGGATAACACTGATTTTTGGTTATATTTATCAAATAAATTGTACCGGAAAATTTGAATTCAGCAGATCATTGGATTTTATCAGGCAGATCAATTTTGGGGTTAATTCTACATAAAGAGATTATTTTATTCACAGATATAACCAGCGACTATGAAAAGCAGAATTATTATAGCAGTCATAATATTGTTTGGTTGCCTGTCAGGTAATACACAAACCATCAGAACAGTTGGCTTGGGTGGTGACTATTCAACTTTTCGCCTGGCAATCAATGCCATAAATTCAGGTTCAATATCTGGTTCAATTACGTTGCAAATTATTTCAAGCACTACTGAAACCACGACCGATATTACTTTGAATGCAAGCGGAACAGGAAGTGCGAGTTACAGTTCAGTTAATATTTATCCAACCGGTGTTGGAGGATATGCTATCAACTTGAATTCTTTCAGCTCGAATGGCCCGGGCTTGCGATTGGAAGGAGCTGATAATGTGACAATTGACGGAAGAGTAAACGCAACAGGAAGTACCGCTGACCTGACAATTGTAAATGTTTTTGCTGGTGGCCCCACCATTGCTTTTAGAAACTCAGCAGAGAACAATGTCATTAAATATTGCAATTTGTCTGGCAATGCTACAAGCTATGGAATTGTGGATTTTCTTTCATCCACATCCGGAAACGGGAATAGCGGCAATACCATAAGTCACTGCAATCTAACTAATTCTGGAACAAGAGGATTATGGGGAATCCATTCTGCGTGTGGGTCTGTGTCAAATAAAGATAACAAAATTTTGAATTGCAATTTCTTTGATTTACTGAGTCCTTCCCTGGGTTCATCCTATATATATATTGGGTCAAATTCAAACGGGTTTACCATTTCGAATAATAGTTTTTATGAAACAACGACTGTTGTGCCAACAGCGAACAATAGTTATTATGGAATAGCAACAACCAGCTCCACGGCACATACAATCAGCGGCAACTATATTGGAGGAAGTGCGCCTCAATGCGGGGGGGCTGCTATGACAATCGGCTCTAGTCTTCCTCATCTGTTTGCCGGAATTTATACAAATGGTGGCATTGCAACTCCTGTGACAATAGAAAACAATACCATAAAGAATATAAATTACACCAGTACCCAATCCAATCCATGGGATGCGATATATTTAGCAACAGGATCCGGAAAATCGACCATTACCGGAAACACGATCGGATCAGCAACCGGAACAGGTTCAATTGTTGTTACTACCCCAAATGCTTCAGCTACAGCAACTATTACCGGAGGTGTTGTTACAGCAATAAATCTTGTTGGCGGAGGCAGTGGTTTTACAGCAGCCCCATCAGTAACGTTTTCCGGAGCCAATTCTACCCCTGCAACTGCAACTGCCATCATTTCAGGAGGTATAATTACCGGCTTTACTATTACCAATGGGGGTACTGGTTATGCATCGGCTCCAATTGTTAATATTAATGGAACAAGCTATTCCACTACGCATGGAATCAGACACTTAACAACAGGAGAGGTAACTATAATCAATAATATTATTGGCTCAATTATCACTACCGGGTCAACTACCTACTCGCATTGTTTAGAAGCAATAGTGATTAGTGGTGCTGCATCAACTGTTTCTATTACAAGGAATTCTATTGGAAGTTTGATAACGGCAAACAGCTTACAGGCAAATTCAACTGCTTTAAATTCAGCTACAAAACAGGAAGTCCGGGGTATTTTTATTAATTCTAACGTGCCCTTATCAACTATTTCTGAGAATACTATTGCTAATATGCATAATGCCTATACCGGAAACTCTTTTTCCAGAACCGACGGAATTGCTTCTTCCGGAGGAGGTGTATACCAGAATAATATTATCAGAAACATTTCTGGAGACGGGTTTAAAGTGTTGGTTAAAGGTATTCTGCAGTCTTTAGCTTCTGGGACCAATCAGCAAATAACAGGCAACACGATAAGTTATTTGGAGAACAGAAGCACCGCTGCTTTTGCCGTCTTACTGGATGGGATTGATTACAATGGTCAGTTTACGGGAACGAATATCATTTCCGGTAATTTTATACATAATTTATCTGTTTCCAGTACGCAAGTCGGCTCTGAAATTCAAGGTATTTACCTGGGTGGAGGTGTGGCAACCTGTGCCAATAACATTATTAATATAGGAACCGGAATTAATGTTGGGTATAAGATTTACGGAATTTACGACAATAGCAGTGTAAATTCATCCAACATCAATTATGTTTATTCTAATTCGGTTTATGTGGGAGGAACTGTTATTTCAGGTACCACAAATTCAACTGCTGCACTATGGAATTCCAACAATACCTGTACCCGGAATTACAGAAATAATGTTCTTGTAAATGTTCGTTCTGGTGGAACTTCCGGCAAACATTATGCGGTCCGTTTATCAGGTACAATCGGATTAACCATCGATTATAATGATTATTATGTCTCTGGTGGTGGTGTTTTAGGGAATATAAGCGGATCTGATAAAACGACGCTAACCTTATGGAAATCCGCTACCGGTCAGGATGTGAACAGTTTAAATATTGATCCTGCATTTATTAACGCAGGGGGGACTATTGCTTCCGATTACAAAACACTGGGAACCTTACCAGGCGTTTCCGGCACGGGTATCACAACCGACTACGATGGCGTTATTCGGGGAACACCTCCAAGAATGGGTGCTTTTGAACTGGCAGGTAATATTACGTATGTCTGGACAGGAGCAACCAGCACTGCATTCAATGTAACAACCAACTGGCAGGATGGAGTAGTGCCGCCAGGTAGTGGTAATATTAGTTTTAGAACCAACCCTGATCCTGTCAATAATTGTATTCTGGACCAAAGTCGTACAGTTGGGAATATTTCGAATGCCTCTGCCAAAGATTTGATTGTCAATGGATTTTCACTTACTATTCAAGGTATAACTTCTTTTAGCAGTTCGGGTACCATTGATGCATCTGCAACGAATTCTACCGTAAATTATTCAGGAATTGAAAGTCAATCCTTCGCATCTGGTTTATTTAAAAATAATACACTCTATAACCTGATATTAAATAATAGTTCAGGACTTACTCAAAATGGAGATATAACAGTTTCAAATTCATTGGTTTTAACATCAGGGACTTATAATATTGGTGCCAATACTTTATCGTTAAACGGAACAATTTCATACAGCTCCGGAACATTAACAGGAGGGTCGTCAGCCAATATTACATTCGGCGGAAGCGGGGCAAGTACAAGCCTTGCTGCAATAACGCTGAATAATTTAACGATAAACCGGTCAAATGGTATATTGATGTCAGGAAATGTTATCGTTGGAGGTGCGTTAAACCTTACTGCCGGAACACTTACAATTGGTGCGCATACATTTACACTAAGCGGAAGTACAATAACAAGAACAAATGGTAATATATCAGCAGTCTCCGGTGATTTGTTGTTAACCAATACATCTGCATTGACACTTCCTCCATCGGTATTCGCTTCTGCAGTAAACAATATGAGTATTACCGGAACAGGCGGCGTAATTTCAGCCGGTGATTTTACTATTAATGGTATTTTAAATCTGAATAATGGAAACTCTATTGCTCCCAATCAAAGTCCAACTGTTGGCTTACTTGATATGGGTTCCAATATTCTTACAATGGGGCTTTCGGCTACAAATACCGGCTACGGTGATGTTTCCGGTACCATTAGAAGAAACAATATAGCGTTGAATACCAGCTATACTTTCGGGCATCCTTCAACCAACCTCTCCTATACAGGAACTGGAACTGTGCCGGGCTATGTAACTGTGAATACAACAATTGGCAGCACGTGGACAGCAGAAGACCCTCTGCCAGATCCGGAACCAATAAAAAGATTTTATGAAATATTCACTCCTCCAACATCAGGTTCTGAAAATTTAAGGATGATTCTCAACCTTCACTATCTTGATTCAGAATTAAATGGAAATCTGGAAACAGATCTGGTAACAGGGGATTATGATATTCCATTTTCAGTTGGTTGCGGTGGAAGTACATCACATGATGAACATGGAATTTCTCAGTATGACATCAATACACCGGGAATGAAGTATATAGGTTTAGCCAATATGCCCGGAACCTATTTAATGTACGAAGCATCGGCTTCACCAACACCACCAGCCCATTGTTGGAGGACAATTTTTACGCTTTACACACACCACAATACAGATGTCAGGACCTGGGACGGCAGTGCAGGCACGAATTGGTACAATGGTGAAAACTGGGTCGAGAATGTTGCCCCGGATTTAAATTCAAGAGTTACAATTCCTGATGCTTCTACCTTAACAAATTTGCCGGTTTTACCTGCAGGCGTGACTCAACTGCAAGCTTTGTCAATCGGTCACGGAATCACCTTGACTGCACTCGCTGACTTAACGATTACCGGAACAGGAGTAAATGGTGGAGGTGCATGGAATGATGTTTCAGGAGGATTTATTCCCAATGGATACAAAGTTACGTTCACCGGAGTAGGGGCAACTGTTTCCGGTATTACCAATTTTTATGATGTCTCGATAGACGGGGCTGATGCATCGTTAATAAATATGGCAAACAACGTAATGCATATTGGCAATGCTCTGACTAAAATCAACGGTGGCAAATGGAATGCCGGTATCTATGATGCAACAATTGAGTATAATAAAGAAGGTTTGCAGACCGTCACAATTCCGGATGGGAATCCCTATTTTCATACACTTAAATTAAAAGGATCCGGAGTTAAAAACTTACCTTCATCAGCATTAAGCTTGCGTGCTGATTTAATTTTAGAAGGAACAGTTACGGCCACAGGAGCTGAAGCATTAAGCATTGGCGGAAGTTTGATTATTGGAACCGGCACCACGTTCAATACAGGGGCCTTTGACCATATAATCAATGGAAATTTGTCTAACGATGGTACTTTAACAGCTATTGACAATAACACCCTGACATTTAACGGAACAACAGCTCAATCGATTGACGGAGGTTCTGCCAGTTCGGTTTATAATATTCTGATTAATAATACAAATGGATTAACTGTAAATTCGAATGCTTCCATACGCGGGACATTAACACTTACTGCAGGAACATTGAATATTGGTTCAGTGGAGCTTACATTTGCGTCAGGTTCAGGTGTTTCGGTTGGAGGTGGTACTATTTCGGTTCAATCAACAAGCAATATAGTCTTTGGAAATGGGGGATCACTCTCCTTGCCATCAAATCTTTTCTCCGGTTTGGTTTCTTTGGGCAACATTACACTTGAAGGAACCAATGTATCATTGGGTCAGGATATGACCATCAATGGTGTGCTT
>CAYLTH010000080.1:10685-14988 GCA_964386485.1 uncultured Bacteroidales bacterium
GATTTGGGAACTCATACACTTACGATGGGAAGTAATGCCACAACAACAGGTAGGGGCGACGTTACCGGTATTGTAAAGCGGAATGTTTTTTCTGCTGGAATTCCGTACTCTTTTGGTAACCAGTTTACGACTGTTTCTTTTGCCAGTGCAGGCAGCTTTCCCACCGAAATTATGTGTAAAATTGTAATTGGCGCAACTTCTTCATGGAAATCCTCTGCAATTCAACGAACTTACAATTTTATCAGAACCGGAGGAAGCGGATGCAATACAACTGTTACCACTCATTATCTTGATTCCGAATTAAACGGAAATGATGAAAGCACCTTAGTTTATTGGACTCAACCGTCCACGGAATGGGGAAAATCAGCAAATAGTTTAACTGACAACTGGATTTCTATCTCCAATGTGGATATCAGTCTTTTTCCAACCGCCTTTGGAACCATGGAAACAACATTAGCCAATGGCTCTGGTTCAGGATTAAAAACATGGACGGGCGGAATAAGTTCGGCATGGGATACTCCGGGTAACTGGAGTCCGGCAGCTGTACCAACATCGACCGATAATGTTATAATTCCGGATGCGAATACAACTGATAATTCTCCTGTATATACATCCGGTGATAATCCAACACTAAATACACTGTCGATAAGAACCAATGGAGTTTTAAATGCTGGTACAGCTTCTGTCCTGACGATTAATGGTGGGAGTGGTGCCTGGATCAATGATGGCGGAACCTTTAATCCCGGAACAGGAGAGGTGGTTTTTACAGGTGTAAACGCAACAATATCAGGTATTAACCGCTTCTACAACATAACAGTCAATTCAGGTTCAGACCTGACACCTGCCAATGGGAGTATTCTGACGGTTGAAGTTTTACTGACCAATAATGGAGTACTTCAGGGGGCCATTAACCCCAATACAATTGGTTACAATGGTTCTGTCCAAACTGTGATTAATCCCAATGGCAATCCGGCAGGCTATTACAATCTTACTTTAAGTGGCAGCAGTAATAAAATAATGCCCTCAGGAGCACTCAATATCTTTGGAGATTTTCAAATGACTGGCAATCAGTCCTGTTCTGCCGGGAACACGATAAATGTAGGAGGGAATCTGACCGTTGGATCCGGGTTTTCTTTTACAATGGGGAATTATAGCCATTCCATTGGCAGCAATCTGGTGAACAATGGCACTTTAATAACAACAGGTAGTACGATAACTATGAACGGTGCTTCTGCCCAGTCTATCGAAGGGAGTGTAAGTCCGTTAATACTAAATAATCTCGTAGTTACAAATTCTGCGGGAGTTACCCAGAATGTCAATGCGCTTTACGTAGGGGGGAATTGTACTATTTCCTCGCCAGGAAGACTTATTGTGAGTCCCATGAAAGAATTGACCGTAACAGGTACTACATCTGTCGGTACAGCAAATGGTTTATATCTTAAATCAGATGTCAATGGCAATGCATCATTAATTAATAACGGGCCATTAAGTTTCGTTGGCGGGTCTGCAAAGGTTGACCAATTTATATCAGCTCCCGTTTCACGAAATTATTATATTTCAACTCCAATTAACTCTGGAAGTACAGTGGCTGATTTTTCCAGAAATGGTGGCGCTGATTTGGTCTATACCTATACCGAAGCCCTGGGTTTTGATGCAGGCTGGAGTGCTGCATTAAATAATGATAATCCGATCACTTCCGGAAAAGGCTATGTAGCCCATTTTAATGCAGAGCACACCTGCAGCTTCACGGGCCCACTGAATGCTTCAGATGTTGTTTTAACCGGACTTACACGTACAGGAACAGTCAAACCCGGTTTTAATCTCGTTGCAAATCCTTTTACCAGTGCGCTCGATTGGAGATCTATAGATACCAATACAACTATCGGCAGTACAATCTGGTATCGCTCGAATAATAATGCCGGAACGTATATGTTTTGCACCTATAACGGTAAATTAGGTTATGGGATTAATGGTGCTGTTCAATATGTTCCTCCAATGCAATCATTCTGGATCCGCATAAAATCCGGTTCACCGGCATCCCTGACGATGAAAGCCTCTGCGAGAGTGCATAATACAGCTCAACAACTCTATAAAAATGAGAATAATCAGAGAAACCTTATTCGGTTAACCGTTTCAAACAGCAATTTAACGGATGAGATGATAATAGCTTTCGAGAATAATGCAACAGAAAATTTTGAAGATTGGGATTCCGAGAAAATGTTTTCCACTGGAAACGGGCTACCACAAATCTATACTGTCATCGGTAATGAGATAGCAGCGATCAATACGATGCCGGAATTATCGACAGAAAGGAATATTCCTGTTGGATTCCGAACCAATGCTCCGGGTAATTATACGTTCCATGTAAACCTTTCAGATTTCGATGCGAATACCACTGTAGTACTTCTTGACCTTTTTAACGGAACCACATGGGATCTCAGAAGCAATCCGGATTACACCTTTACTTCCGGGGTTGCAGATGGAACCAGCCGGTTTATTCTGAATTTAAAACCAACCCAAATTTCCGGAAAGATAACTTACGATAATCCCGCAAAAACACCTTTGCCCGGAGTAGCGGTTTCTATAAAAAATGAAGCAGGAGAATTGATAGCAACAACAAATACGTTGGCGGATGGAGCCTATACCTTTCATGTCCCGGAACAGGGAGTATACACGATAGCATTAAATTCAACTGCAACAACCGGTGCAATTAACTCTATTGATGCAATGTTAGTTCTTAAACATTTTACAGGAGTTTCGACACTTAGTGGTTTGAAACTATTAGCAGCCGATGCAAACGGGAACGGCAATATCAACTCAATCGATGCTCTCCTGATTCAGCGGTTTTTTGTAGGTTATATTAGTCAATTTTCAGCCGGTAATTGGATATTTGAGGAAACAAACATACAAATTACTGCAGCAGGTGAGCAGGTTACGAGAAATATAAAGGGAATATGCAGAGGAGATTCAAATGGGGATTTTCTTCCTTAGGCTCAATTAATTCGTTCAGTATCAACAATTATGTGAAGCAAAAATGAATAGTAAAGACACTGCGGTATGAAAACGATAATTGTAAAAAAATATGAAACTCCGACATTTTCGATAATTCGGATTGATAAGGATTTTTCGCTGGTAATGTTATCCAATCCACCATCCGGTCCCGGAGAAACAGCTAAGCAACCAGACGATCCCGATAAAGATCGTGAAGATATATTCAAAACGCAGTTTGATGAATAGGCATTAAAAAATACATGCAATTCATTACTGTTGAATGTTTTATATAAAAGTGAGTGGTTGAATATGCATATTCCCAGACCTCGGAATTCGAGCCTGGGACCCTCTTTTTCAAAACAAAGAAGGCCAGAACGAATTATCATTCTGGCCTTCTTTTATATCAAAATTTGAGATATAACGATAATTAATTTGCATTATTCCAATACAATTTTCCTTAGTACGATGTTCCGTATTTCTTCAGCAATTTGCTGATATTTAAGTGCTTCGGCAACACTAGGAACTAAAAAATCGTCAGGATACCTTACACTAACACCATAATCAGTCAAACTTTCAAGATCAATTGATTCAAAATCTTTCGAATCGATTTTTATGCACTCTTGCAGGAGATAATCAAGATCATGAACCTTTTTAAAATCAAAATCATAGAAAACAAGAATGGCTTTAAGGAACTTCTCTACTGCCTGTTGGGCATGAAAGCAAATGGCACCTGTATAATGTTCTGGATGTTCTGAAATCAGAATTTTAATAACAGAAATATCTTCCTCAGCCTTAAAAAGCCAATTCCTGAGATATTCCTGTTTACCAGAATTCATAATTCGACTCCTTCTTGCATGATTGTTTTAATGATATGCCCGGGTAGGATACTTTTTGTTTTCACTTCAAGTTTACTTTGGATCAGGATATCCGAAAAAATTCCCTTTGATAATAATAGTTTTCGGATTTTTGTCCGTATTGGCATTTTTTCAGAAGGGGTTAGATAACTATCAATAATTACCAATATATCATAGTCACTTTCAGGCAAATGCATTCGCCTTGCCCTGCTGCCAAAAAGTATAACCTGGCTTAAAGGTAAAATTTCCTCGATCAAATGCTTAATTTCCGAAATCCTATCCACTGTTAGTTACATTGCTTTGTATAACAAAGATACAAAGAAATAATCCGCAAATTGCTTACACCACACTTAAAATTTCTGTCCTAAATTTTTTAAACAAAAAAAGCCAGAACGAATAATCATTCTGGCCTTCTGAATTCTTGTACTCTTGCATTCTGTTGTGTGATCCGCCTGGGA
>CAYLTH010000081.1:0-2092 GCA_964386485.1 uncultured Bacteroidales bacterium
TTACTCTCCATTCAGGAGACGGATAAAAGTCTGTTTATCGGGCAAAATGAGCTCGTAACGACTTGCAAAGATCTGGTCGTTGTTTTCGGGCAGCGTGAACTCTACCAAGGTTGTGCTTTTGTCTTTGCATAGAATAATGCCAATGGTTTTGTTTTCTTCGGGCAATTTCACAATGCGGTCGTGATAATTTACGTACATCTGCATTTGTCCGATGTCCTGATGCGTTAATTCGCCAATTTTAAGATCAATTACCACAAAGCAGCGAAGCAGACGATTATAAAAAACCAGATCGGCTTTGTAATGCTTTTCGTCGATGGTCATTCTGAACTGCCGTGCGACAAAGGTAAATCCCTTGCCCAGTTCCAGCAGAAAATGTTCGAGTTTGCTGATTATTTCTGTTTCAAGTTCGCTTTCGGAAAATTGATGATGTACAGGCAGATCAAGGAACTCCAATACATAGGGATCCTTCAGAATATCTGTCGGCTTTTCAATCACGTGTCCCATCTCGGCCAGTTGCTTAATACCTTGTTTGTCGCGGCTTAAGGCCAAACGCTCATATAAGGCGGAATCGAACTGACGCTGTAATTCTTTTAAACTCCAATTGTTGGAAGCACATTCAATTTCATAGAAGTTGCGTTCATCAATATTCACAATTCTTAAAAGCTTGAGGTAATGCGACCATGAAAGGATGAATTTACGAGAAATCGTCTCGGAAATTGATAATTCATTGGATTCTGTCTTTTGTAAATCCTTCCCACTGGTTGAGGAAGTTGCTTTTTCAGGAGAAGAAGAATTCCGAGACGATTTCTCGGAAATTGAATACGCAAGAAAAAAACGTCTCATATTTTCGAGGTTATCCACTGAGAATCCTTTGCCAAACTCCAATGTCAGCTTATCCGAAAGCTCCTTTAAAACTTTCTTTCCGTATTCTGCCCTTTCCTTTCCCAGCTGTTCATCCTCTACGATCATCCGCCCTATTTCAAAATAGGAATTAACCATGGTCTGATTAACGGTGCGGACCACATTTTGACGGGCAGCCAGTAAAAGATGAGCAATCCTGGCGTAGAGGCTGTTTTCTGTTAAGGGTTTGTTCATAATTCAATCCCAATATTAAAAGGACAATAATTCGTAAAAATAATCAAAAGTGTAGCCAAATATAGTGATTAAATTAACTGGAAATTGGGAAAGAACCGGGAAGAGTTTTGGGCTGAAGCCCGAAGTACAGAGTGCCGCCATGCCCCGCAGACTAAAGTCCGGGGAAAGTGATCCTGGGAACCCCAATTCTGTAAGGATATGCCACAGCATGTCGCAAATGTGAAAGTATGCAAATGTGAAAATATGCAAGTGATCGTTTGCAAATGTGCTAATTTGCTGGTGTGCTGGTGTGCTGGTTTGAGTTACCAATTACCAATTACCAATTACCAATTACCCTAACGATAGCATACACCACATAAATTGTAATGACCCCCGCATTGATGATTTTGAGGCCGACGGAGAGCAAAGTACCGAAAAACGTAGCGATGCCGCTTTTCATGGCTTGCTTTTCGGTGCGGCCGGCGAGAAGATCGCCGATGATGGCACCGAGCAATGTACCCATGATCATGCCCACCGGGGTGAAAAACATGCCGAAAACCATGCCGATCAGACTGCCAATGATGCCGGCCTTTGTGGCTCCGTGCTTTTTGGCAAACCAGGCCGGAAACAGATAATCAAGCAATAAAACCAGTCCGGTAAATATGCCCAGAATGATAAGCGCCGTGGAAGAAACGGGCTCCACAAAAAAGTGTATCAGCAACAAGGCACCGTAATTTACCGGCGGACCCGGCAAACCGGGAACCACACAACCAATTATGCCGCCCAGGCATAAAAGTAAAGCAAGGATGATAATCAGAATTTCCATGTCGGCTTAATGAAATTAACACCTATTATAATGGTATAGCGATGGTAAAAATACTGTTTTTTTCCGGTCTGTAAATCAGTAGAAAAAGTATCCCGGATAAAAAATTACATCAAACTAAAATTTATTTCGGTATTCGTGTACCGATTTACCTTTTATAATATATCTTTGTAAAAAAATTACATCATGAAAACA
>CAYLTH010000081.1:2192-8192 GCA_964386485.1 uncultured Bacteroidales bacterium
AAATTTGAAGTAAAATATGTTGGTCCGGCTCTGGCAGGGGTTACCAAACGCAGAACACCGGAGTGGATCATGAACCAGATCCTGAATCCCGAGAAAATGATCAAGGAAGATCCTTTGGCAAAGGCCATGTTTGAGCGCTATCTGGTACCCATGACGTTTCAGAACCTCACACAGGATGATGCCCGTTCAATCCTGGAGTATTTCCGTGAAGAAGATTCGAAATAAGCAATAACCAACCAACACATGAAACCCATGAAAAAACACAACACTCTGATCAAAGCACTGTGGATGAGTCTTACTGGCTTGTCGATCGTGATGCTGACCCCCTCCTGTGGGTCTAAAAAATCAAAACAAAATGCTGCCGGAATCGATAAAGATGCCGCCGCAAAAGTCTATGTGGCTCCGGGGCAGTATGATGAGTTCTACCTCTTCACCTCGGGTGGCTTTAGCGGACAAATGGGCGTTTATGGTCTTCCTTCCGGACGTTTGCTGAAAGTCATTCCTGTTTTTGCCCAAAATCCGGAAAATGGCTATGGCTACAGCGAGGAATCGAAGGATATGCTGAAGACATCGCATGGATTTGTTCCCTGGGATGATGCGCATCATCCCGAATTTTCGATGAAAGACGGAACTCCTGACGGGAAGTGGATTTTTATCAACGGTAATAATACACCGCGTATAGCCCGTATCAACCTGAAATCGTTCAGAACAGAAGAAATTATCGAAATCCCTGCCAGTGCCGGAAATCACAGCTCTCCATTCTGCACCGAGAACACCGAATATGTGGTCGCAGGTACCCGCTTTGCCGTTCCAACCGGCAATGAGGATGTTTCGATCAGTTCGTTTAAGCAGACGTTTAAAGGGATGCTGAGCTTTGTAAAAGTAGATCCGGCCGACGGGAAGATGAACCTGGAATTTCAGATTGAAGCCCCTCCGTTTAACTGGGATCTGAGCCACAGCGGAAAAGGTCCGTCGCACGATTGGTCGTTCTTCTCCTGCTACAATACCGAAGAAGCACATACCCTCCTCGAAGTAAATGCCAGTCAGAACGATAAGGACTTTATCCTGGCTGTTAACTGGAAAAAAGCTGAAGAATACCTGGCTCAGGGAAAAGCTAAAGATATGAAAACCAGCTATTACCGCAATCGTTGGAACGATAAAACGCACAGTGCCGTTTCTGAAGAGATTAAAAGCACGAAGGTTCTGAACCCGAAGGATTGTCCGGGCTTACTGTATCTTATCCCCTGTCCGAAATCGCCCCATGGCTGTGATGTGGATCCAACCGGGGAGTATATCGTTGGAGGCGGGAAGCTGGCTACGGTGATTCCGGTATATGCTTTCAGCAAAATGATCAAAGCCATCGAAGGAAAGAAATTTGACGGCGATTTTGAAGGGATTCCTGTATTAAAATATGAAGAAGTTATAGCCGGCGAAGTACCCAAACCCGGTTTAGGTCCGCTGCACACCGAATTCGACGGCAATGGATATGCGTATACCTCGATGTTCCTGTCGTCGGAGATTGTGAAGTGGAAAATCGGCACCTGGGAAGTGGTTGACCGCGCTCCGACCTTCTATTCGATCGGTCACCTCTGCATTCCGGGAGGCGATACGAAGAAACCCTGGGGAAAATATATCGTAGCGCTGAACAAGATCACCAAAGACCGCTATTTACCGACGGGTCCGGAGCTGACGCAATCGGCACAGCTCTATTCTATTGAAGGGGAGAAAATGAAATTGTTGCTCGACTTCCCCACCATTGGCGAACCGCATTATGCACAGGCTTGTCCGGCTGATCTGCTTACCAAAGATCAGATCAAAATATACAAAATCGAGGAAAATCAACATCCGTATGTGACCAAAGCCGAAAAAGACGCGAAAGTAGTACGGATTGGCAAAGATATTCACGTGTACATGACCACCATCCGCTCGCATTTCAAACCGGATAACATTGAAGGAATTAAATTAGGAGATGTGGTATACTGGCATGTCACCAATCTCGAGCAGGACTGGGATGTTCCGCATGGTTTTACAGTGAAAGGCTCTAACAGCGCTGAATTGCTGATCATGCCCGGTGAAACGATGACCCTGAAGTGGGAACCGAAATCGACTGGTGTATTCCCCTTTTATTGTACTGATTTTTGCTCGGCTCTCCATCAGGAGATGCAGGGATATGTAAGAGTTTCTCCGGCCGGATCGGCTACACCGCTGACCTGGAGCCTGGGTGACGAAAAATCGAATTAACCTTTAAAGAAGTAAAGCCATGAAAAAAGGCTTCAGCATACTCACTGCCGCACTGGCTGCCTGTCTGGTGGTTGTGTATTTCGTTCCGATGTGGAGTATCAATCTGGAAGCACCTCAATATCCGGAAGGATTGGGCATGAAAATATGGATTCATAAACTCGGCGGTGATATTAACACCATCAACGGGCTGAATCACTATATCGGAATGCAGAAGATTGAGGAGGATTCGATACCGGAACTGAAGCTGATGCCCTGGTTTCTGGGTTTACTGATAATTTTAGGTGGTGTTGCGGCATGGCTTCGGAAGAAGTGGTTTTTTGCAGCATGGGTAAGTGTTTTTGCCATATTGGGTGTAACCGCAGGCTATGATTTCTGGGCCTGGGAGTATGATTACGGGCATAATCTCAATCCTACTGCAGCAATCCGCATTCCGGGCATGTCGTACCAGCCGCCCCTGCTGGGTTCGAAACAATTGCTCAACTTCACAGCCCATTCCTACCCGGATATTGGAGGGGTCATTATCATGGGAACCGGAATCATGCTGGTCCTGATGGTATTATACCTCTATATTCCGCGTCTCAACAAAGCGTTTGGATTGCTCCTGCTGGCGGCAACGGGCGGACTGGTCTCCTGCAGTTCAGAACCGGTTCCGATTCAATACGGACGCGATAGTTGTATCCGCTGCCGCATGATCATCACCGATACCCGCTTTGGCACCGAGATCGTGACAAAAAAAGGGAAAGTTCTGTATTTTGATTCGATCGAATGCCTGATGCGGTATTATCAATCCGACCGCTGCGACAAAACACAAACCGGCCACATTATGATTACCGATGCTTCTGCTCCCGGGGCGTTAATTCCGGCCGAACAATCCGCATACCTGATCAGCGAAAATTATCCCAGTCCGATGGGCGATAATCTTTCGGGATTTGCGACTGTACAAAGCCGCGATCAATTCCTCAAAGAGTATGGCGGACAGGGATATTCCTGGGCGGAATTGGTTTTGAAATATAGTGAAAAACCCAAAATCTGATCCATGGTTACGACACTCCGAACCCTGATTATGATTACCCTGATGGCCGTTTCTACGGTTTTGAACTCCGCTATGCTGGAAGTTGGGAAAGGGAAAGCCTTTGCTTCGATCAAAGAGGCCATTCGCCTGTCTCGTCCCAACGACCTCATTGTGGTATATCCGGGGATCTATTCCGAAACGGAGCTTATTATCAGCAAACCCCTGCGATTGCAGGGCAAAGGCATGCCGGTGATCGACGGAAAATCCACAAAGGATATTCTTACGATTACAGCTTCGGATGTGGTGATCCGCGGATTTGTCATCCGGAATTCGGGAAAGAGTACTTCGCGTGATTATGCCGCCATAAAACTCCATGGAACCCGTCGCTGCCTGATTGAAGACTGCATCTTCACTGATACTTTCTTTGGAATCCACGTGAATCAAAGCAAATCGGGCATTATCCGCCGGAACCGCTTTGATGGCCATGCCGTGAGTGAAACGCATTCCGGAAATGGCATCCATATCTGGAAAAGCGACAGTTTTCTGGTAAGTCAAAATACAATACTGCATCATCGCGACGGGATCTATTTCGAATTTGTGAAGCATTCGCTCATCGTGAAAAACAACTGCAGGAATAATCTGCGGTACGGGCTTCATTTCATGTTTTCGGATTATGATGCCTATCATGATAATATTTTCACCGATAACGGAGCCGGTGTAGCCGTTATGTATACCAATCATGTGGAGATGACCGGCAATACCTTTCAGGATAACTGGGGACCGGTTTCGTATGGTTTGCTGCTGAAGGATATCAACTACAGCCTGATTCAGGGCAACACCTTTCTGCGCAATACCGTGGGAATCCAGATGGAAAATGCCAATAAACTGAGGATCAGCGGCAACAATTATTTGTTGAATGGCTGGGCTATGCGCATGATGGGAAATTGCGAGTATGACACCGTTGTTTCCAATAATTTTATGGGCAATTCCTTTGATATCGGCACCAATTCGAGTGGCACCGGCAATCAGAATCTGTTTGAAGGCAACTACTGGGATAAATACAGGGGATATGATCTGAACCGTGATCAAACCGGGGATGTTCCCTATCGTCCGGTGAGTTTATTCTCGATGCTGGTTGAAAATATGCCTACGGCCGTTGTGTTGCTTCACAGCTTTATGACCAATATCCTGGATGAGGTTGAAAAAAGCCTGCCAACCCTGATACCTGAAACGCTGAGTGACAAAACCCCCTCCATGAAAAAACTACAGCTATGACGGATGAAGCGGTCATATCGGTAAAGAATCTCTGCATGAATTATGGAAGAACAGCGGTTTTGCGGGATATCAGTCTTGATATCCGGCCGGGTGCCATCCATGCGCTGCTCGGTCCGAATGGATCCGGAAAATCAACCCTGATCAAGTGCATTTTGGGTCTGGTGATTCCGAAATCAGGAGAAATTACGGTTCAGGGCACTCCCGCGGGCCGTACCTGGCAATACCGGAGCAGGATAGGCTATATGCCCCAGATTGCCAATTTTCCCGAGAATATGAAGGTGAAAGAGCTGATTAAAATGATGAAAGACCTCCGGGGTCAGGCATCTCCGAAGGAAGAAGAGCTGATTGCCATGCTGAAACTGGAAGAATCGCTGCCCAAGAGTCTGAAAAGCCTGAGTGGCGGCACCCGGCAGAAGGTGAATGCTTTGCTGGCGCTGATGTTTGATGCTCCGATATTGATATTTGATGAGGCAACTGTCGGGTTGGACCCGGTTACCCGCCTTCATTTCAAGCAATATCTGCTGAAGGAGAAAGAGGAAGGAAAGACGATCCTGCTTGTTTCCCATTTCATTCAGGAAGTGGAAGAACTGGCCGATGAAATCATATTTATGCTTGAAGGGAAAATATATTATCAGGGTAGTTTAGAAGCATTAAAATCCAACAATCACGGGGATAATCTCGAAAAAGTAATCGCTTCCATACTTGATCCGGAAACCATCAACCTGAAAAAATATGCTTAAAATAATCAAATACAGCCTGTTTGATCTGCTGCGGAGTCGCTGGTTGCTGATCTATTTTCTGTTTTTTCTGGCTGCTTCCGGCTTGTTATTTTCGTTCTCGGGGGATGCCTCGAAAACGCTGGTAAGTCTGCTCAATGTTGAAATTGCCATTGTTCCGCTGGTAAGTTTATTATTTGGCGTGATGTATTTTTACAATTCACGCGAATTCATCGTATTGCTGCTGTCCCAGCCTCTAAAGCGTATGACCATCTTCCTGGGTATGTACCTGGGACTGGCATTCCCCCTTTCACTTTGCTTTTTACTGGGCAGCAGCATTCCTTTTTTGGTGTCGGGCGATGCAACAACCGATCCGCTGGCATTTATTTTCTACCTGACGACCGGAGTGTTGTTAAGTTTCATTTTCACGGCTCTGGGTTTTCTGATTGCCTTAAAAAATGATAACCGCATCAAGGGCTTTGGCCTGTCGATATTGGTCTGGCTATATATGCTCATCATCTTCGACGGCATTTTTCTGTACATCCTGATGGCTTTCCAGGATTATCCGCTTGAGAAGGTGAGTCTGATCCTTACCTTACTGAATCCTGTAGATTTATCAAGGGTTCTGGTGCTGCTGAAACTCGAAATATCAGCATTATTAGGATACAGCGGCGCCCTCTTCAATGATTTCTTTGGTACAGCTATAGGTATAGCGATGGCCTTTCTGGCTATGCTGATCTGGATAGGGATTCCGGT
>CAYLTH010000081.1:8292-11069 GCA_964386485.1 uncultured Bacteroidales bacterium
GATTATGAGAACTGGAAAATTTGGCATCACCCTCGTGCTCCTGTTACTTTGCTTTATATCATCCTTGTTGCAGGCACAAGAGGAGGAAAAAGGCTGTCCGGAGTTTGAATCGGCCTATGCCAAGGCCGATAAATGTTATGAAGACGGGCAATATCTTGAATCCACGAAATGGTATCTGGCAGCGGTGGAAGCAGAGGAAAAATCACCAAAACCCAACCCCAAAGCCATTGCAAAATCACTGGGGAATGCCGGGTATAGTTTTGATCTGGCCAATATGCCGGAAAAATCGGTGGAATGTTATGCCAAAGGCCTGGCTATTGCCCGAAAATCCAATGATTCGACCGAAATGTCGATTGGTCTGGCGAACATTGCGCAAAGTGAATTTCATCGTGGAAGATATGAAGTGGCTCTGCGCTTCATGAAAGAAGCGCTGGAGATTGAAAAACGATTAAAAAATGATGAGGGAATTTCTATCAATCTGAACTCGATCGGTAAAATTTTTGAATCCTGGAACCGTCCGTATGATGCCATCAATTTTTACAATCAGGCGCTCGAAATCGATCTGAAAAACAATGCATTGCCTCGTATTGCAATCCGGTACAGCGGTTTGGGTTCTGTTTACAAAACACTTAAAAACTATCCCAAAGCCCTGCAATACCAGAAACAGGCCCTCGAAATTGAACGTAAACTGGGCAAGCAGAGTAAAATTGCGGTCCGGCTCGACCGTATCGGTGAGATTTATCTGGAAACCGGCGATCTCGCGCTGGCTGATAAAAACTTCATCGAGTCGCTGACCATATTCCGTGCGGATTCGAATGAGACCTCCATCGCCAATGTGCTGCTACATCTGGGAAAAAGCAAACTGCGTCAGCGGAAGTATGAACAAAGTATGCAGGCTTTTACCGAATGTCTTGATCTGGCCGGCAAATTAAACCTTTCACAGGTTAAAATGCGGGCGTATCAGGATCTTTCTGTTCTGATGCGTGAGCGGAATGAGCCTGCAAAAGCCCTTGCATATCTGCAGAAATATATTATATTAAAAGATTCTGTTTTTACTGCGGAGAGTCAGTCGCAGATCATGGAATTCAGAGAAAAATTTGAAACCGAGAAAAAGGAGAAGGAAATTGCTATTCTCACCGCAGAAAGCGAAATTAATTCCCTTCAGCTGAAAAAAAACCGGCTTCAGAAAGGATTTCTCATAGGCAGTGCAATCCTGTTAACCCTTATCATTCTCCTGATTTTCAGTAGATACCGCATCAAACAAAAGCACAACCTTTTACTGGAAGAAAAGAACAATGAACTCAAACTCCTGAATGATACGAAAGACCGCTTTTTTGCGATCATTGCCCATGACATGAAAAACCCGGTATCTGCCTTCCGGAATATTTCGGGCAGTCTGATGCGGAATTTTGAAAACATGAAGGCAGAGGAGCTCAAATATTATATCAGTGAGCTGAATCAGACTGCAGGAAATGTCAAGGATTTGCTGCAGAATCTGCTCGAATGGGCCCGGTCTCAGCTGAATAACATCAGCATACACAAAGAAAATCATGATTTGACGGCCATTGCAGAGGATGCAATCCATGCCATAGAAAACGGGGCGAAAGAAAAGAATATCCGCATTTCCCTGTTGTTTGAACAAGGATCAACCGTGTATACAGATGCCAATATCCTCACCACAGTGATGCGGAATCTCTTGTCGAATGCAGTGAAATTCACACCTGCGAATGGCATGATTGAAATTGGTTTTCAGCAGGATACTAAACAGGCTCAGGTTTGGATCCGGGATACCGGCTCAGGGATGAGTGAAGCTGATGTTGCCAGACTCTTCCGGATCGATGTGGATGTGCGCACAATCAGTCCGCATCCTGAAAAAGGCTCGGGACTCGGTCTGATTTTGTGTCATGAACTGATCACCAAAACAGGAGGAGAAATAAAAGTTGAGAGCAGTGTAGGAATCGGATCAAAATTTATCATAAATTTACCTGTGCAGATTGCGGATTAAATCCGGTATTCTATACTCACCCGAATCAACAATCAGGTTATGCATGAAACACCTGAAATAAAACTATTTATTGCCGACGACCACAAGATTGTCAGGGATGGTGTTAAAGCCATCCTGATCGGACATCCGGTCATTCGCCCTGTAGCCGAGGCAGCATCCGGAAATGAGTTACTGGCTCTGTGTAAAATCACTGTTTTTGATGTTTTATTGCTGGATCTTTCGTTCCCGGATTATTCGGGTCTCGAGTTGATTAAACCGGTATTGGAAATGAAACCGGATTGCAAAATACTGATATTGAGTGCAGTATTTGATGAAGATACGATTTGTGACACCATTGCAAAAGGTGCTACCGGTTTTTTACACAAAGATGCTTCAGGAGAAGAACTGATCGAGGCCATAGAGTCAGTAAATAGCGGAGAGGCCTATTATGGACAGAAAGTATCAGATGTTATTTTCAAAAGTTATTCAAAACGCATTAAGGAAAAACCGCTTACAGGAGACCGCAACACGCTCAGTTCCAGAGAACTGGAAGTCATTCGTTTGCTCGGTCAGGGATTAAGTTTTAAAGGCGTGGCGGCCATTCTGAGTATCAGTCCCAGAACAGTTGAAAACCATAAAAATAATATTCTTGAGAAGCTGGAACTCAATAATACCATTGAGTTGCTTAAATATGCCATCAGGAATAAGATCATACAACTTTAGGGTTAGAATGATTGAAAAAAATGAGTGAAATCCCCTATGAAAATGGAGGGAATTCACTCAGTTGTCTTTG
>CAYLTH010000081.1:11169-14784 GCA_964386485.1 uncultured Bacteroidales bacterium
GGGAAATAATTCCTGGACATTTGCAACCGGTACACAAAACGGTCCGCCGTATTATGCCTATGAAGGGGAATACAATGCCCGCTTTACAGATGACGGCAATGGAGAAATTACGAAACTCATCAGCCCTGTATTTAATCTGAGTGCATACAGCAGTTCCTGTATCCTGACGTTCCATTATGCTCAGGCCAGTTGGTCGGGGGATCAGAATATCCTGAAAGTGTATTACCGGACAAGCACTGCAACTCCGTGGATTTTGATTTTCACGGACAATGCAAATCGTCCGATCTGGACCTATAAAACCCTTGAATTGCCCGCCCCTTCGGCAACCTATCAGATCGCATTTGAAGGGATCGACAATTACGGATATTCCAATATGGTGGATTTGGTATCTGTTCTGCCTCCCTGTCCGCCTGTAAGTAGCTTCCCCTTTACTGAAACCTTTGAAAACAGCAGCTCCACCCGGTATTGCTGGTCGCAGGAAGTCGTTTCGGGTACTAAAAGCTGGGGTTTTGAAGCCGGAGCTTATCTTGGAAGTGTTCAGACAGCTCATTCGGGCGAACTCAATGCCTGTTTCACCAATGATTGGGGGACGAATAATGTGACACGTCTGATCAGTCCTGTATTTGATCTTACCGGAGCGATGTACCCCTACAATCTTAGTTTCTATTATGCACAGGAAGAAAATGAAGGATATCAGAACTACCTGAATGTGTATTACCGTACCGGTCCTGCTGCAGGCTGGATTTTATTGTTCTCGGATTCCACCAACCGACCCGGCTGGACCCTGGCAACCATGAGCCTTCCATCTGTTTCAGCAACATATCAGCTGGCATTTGAGGGCATTGCCAATGGCGGTTTTGCCAATGCGGTTGATAAAGTAATGATTTCCTCCTGTTCGATTCCGCAAATGATTCAGATTACTGATGTTACAACTGTATCAGCCACTGTAAACTGGATGAGTGGCGGATTTGAATACCAATGGGAACTCAAAACTGGCGAAGCCGGCTTCAATCCGGATACCTCCGGCGATCATCACACAGGCATAATTATGTATTCACATGGGCTTTCGGGTCTGGAGGCAGGTACCCTGTATGATGTGTACATTCGCCCGGTGTGTGCCCAGAGTATGCCAACTCCCTGGATAGGTCCCTATCGGTTTAATACCCAAATTTCCATTCCTTATTTTGAAAATTTCGACAGTATCAGCCTTGCCCCGATTGCACCTGGCTGGAATTCGATTGCATATACACAAATGCAATACCACAATCCTTTTGTTCTCAAAATCGAGTCGGGATATAGTATGCCCTTTTGCATGAATCTGAGTGATTGTGTTTTGCCTTCAAAAAAAGCCCCTGTTGATCAGACTCAGGTTGAAGAAGTCATTCTTATTTCACCGGAAATGCCAGTACCCCTGAATCAATTGCGGGTTTCATTTTTTGCATTATCCAATGGAGATCCCAACTATTGCGGTGTAGCCGGACTTTCAATCGGCACCATGTCGGATCCCTTAAACTACAATACGTTTATTGAATATCAGGTTATCCCCTTAACTGATGGCTGGCAAACCTATATTGTCAATTTTAATAATTATACGGGCACGAATGCCTTTATTGCGTTCAAACTGGTGCTGTCTGAATTAGGCTTTGGAAGTGCATTACTTGATAATGTTCTCTTCTCCTATATTCCTTCATGTATCGAACCAATTGATTTACAGGTTAATACAGCTGGGCAGACAGAAATTACGATAAATTGGATGCCCGGACAAAATGAATTGCAGTGGGATGTTCAATATGGTCCTGCGGGATTTATCCAGGGAACTCTTGTCCAGGGAATTACGGATAACACATTCACAGCAAGTAACTTACAAGCTTCTTCATCCTTTGATTTTTATGTCAGAGCCAATTGTGGAAATGGCGACCTGAGTGCATGGACCGGGCCTTTAACAGTGAATACCCTTTGCGGACCGGTAAATGCGCCCATTCTTCAAAATTTCGACAATACAGTACAGGGAGGAATTCCAAACTGCTGGAGCAGTATCTCTGATGATATGTCGATGGTTGCAGTGATCGAAGATGTCAATACTTCTTCGCCTAATTGTATGGCACTTTACAGAGATCCTCAGGGAGATACCGTGTTTCTGGTGAGTCCTGAAATTATTAACCCGCTGAATACACTGACCGTCACCTTTCAGGCTTATACTTATTCGTTTGGCACACACTTCAGTATGGGAACCATGTCCGATCCCGCTGATCCCGCTACGTTTACGCCCGTTTATGATTTTATTCAGATCCCTGAATATACCGAATGGGCCTGGGGTCTTTATGAGTATACAGGAAATGATCACTTTATAGCATTCCGTTTATCTGAACCGGACGTTCTGCTTCTTGATGATATCAGGATTGAAGTTCCATTTTCTTGTGAAATGCCTGAATCCCTTACTGTTGTTCAAAGTACTCCCACATCAGCTACTATTTCATGGATAGCCCTGAATGGTGAAAGCAGCTGGGATATCAGTTTTGGAGAACCCGGATTCGATCCATATTTATCCGGGAATATTATTACCAATATTACATCAAATCCTTATGTTGTTGAAAATCTGAGCCCGGGAATCACCTATGATTTCTATGTAACAGCCTTCTGCGGAGATGGAAATTTCAGCGATTGGAGTGGACCGCTGGTGGTAACAATAAGCTGCGAGCCACAGACTATCCCCTGGTTTGAAAACTTCGAATCAACACCCACCGGAATACTGCCTCCGTGCATCATGACTGCCGATGACAATCAGGATGGTCAAACCTGGACAACAGGCTATGATTACAACGACAATGAAGCCATTATACTGGTTCCGGCTGTTGGTCAGCAATCCCAGGATGACTGGTTTTTCAGTCCGCCATTTAATCTATTGGCAGGCCATACATATACGATAAGTTTTGATTATATGGGAAATCCGGCGAATCCAAATAACTATATCACTGTTTACAATGGGAATGCTGCCAGCATTGCGGCCATGGGGAATACCGCAATTTTTGGGACTTCTGTTCCACTGGATACTTATTCAAATGCTTCTTTCCAGTTTAGCCCGTCAGAAGATGGAATAAATGTTTTTGGATGGAATTGTGTGAGTGGATATCCGCAAAGTACAATGTATATTGACAATATCTCGATTACAGAAACTGTCCAGACCACTTGTCCGCAGAACCTGTTTGCCTGTGAGGGCGGCTTTCCGATACTTTTAAGCGGGGCAACACCCATCGGAGGCGTATACAGTGGAGCCAATGTTTACCAGAATCAGAATCAGGAATATGTATTTGATCCGTCAATGCTGAGTGCTGGTCAATATGTGGTTACCTATACCTATAGCACTCCGTTTGCCTCTTCATCCTGCGATTTTATTATTATCGTTTCCGAACCTCCTGTTGTGACTTGTCCTGCTGAAATTACGATTGCTCCGGGTTCAGATCCATTTCTTCTTACAGGAGGAAACCCGGCCGGAGGGAATTTTTACGGACAATCGGTTGTGAATAATATGTTCAACCCGGGGATGGCTAACATCGGTCCTAACAGTGTATTATATATGTATACCGATCCGATGACGCTGTGTCAGGGTTTCTGCTC
>CAYLTH010000082.1:0-11492 GCA_964386485.1 uncultured Bacteroidales bacterium
GAAGATGCCATGAAGTTTGTGCGGCGTGAGGTAAAACGCGGAAATCACTATCAGGGCATTATCATGGATCCACCCGCTTATGGCCGCGGACCCGAAGGTGAAAAATGGCTGCTGGAAGAACACATCAACGAATTAACGGCCTTGTGTGCGGAATTACTGGAAAAGAAAAACAGTTTTCTGTTAATGAATTTGTATTCCATGGGCTTCTCGCCGCTCATTCTGGATAATCTGGTAAATACCTTTTTCCCCGATAAAAAGCAGAGCGAATGCGGTGAGCTTTTCATCCCCGATCAGGCCGGAAAACGATTGCCTTTGGGGGTGTTTTGCCGGATGATAAATTAAAACCGTATCTTCGCAGCTCACTTAAAACATGAGTTATGCGAATGATATTTATCCTGTTCATGATGATTGCCGGTTTTCAGACTGCTAATGCCCAGGCTGTTGCCGGAGCGCAACAAACTGCGCATAAAGTAGTAACCAAAGAAGTCTTACAAACAAGCATGTATACCTATCTCCATGTAAAAGAGGGAGATAAAACCTATTGGCTGGCAATTCCAAGAATGGATGATGCTAAAGTCGGCGAAACCTATTACCACCAGGGCGGGATGGAAATGAAAGATTTTAAAAGCAAGGAACTGAACCGCACCTTCGCCTCTGTTTACTTTATGGATAATGTGAGCCGTACTGCAGAACTGCCCAAACCAAAAGCCATGACTGTTCCGGAACACGGTAAAAAATCAGCTCCTGCCAAAGTATCCACCAACATTAAACAACCTGCCGGTGCCATCTCTATCAGTGAGCTTTACCGTGATAAAAAGAAATATGCCGGTAAAACTGTGAAAATCAAGGCAGAAGTTGTAAAATACAACGAAAAAATCATGGGCAAAAACTGGGCACATATCCAGGACGGCAGCAATTTCGGAAATGATTTCGATCTGACGGTTACCCTGAAATCTACCTTAAAAGTAGGCGATATTGTTACCTTCCAGGGTAAAATTGCTCTGGATAAAGATTTTGGCTCCGGATACTTCTTCAAGGTAATTCTGGAAGACGCGGTAATTATCCCTTAAACCCTTTTTTATTCTGTAAGGACATGCCACAGCATGTCCAGGGTACGATGCAGGATTCTGTAAGGACATGCCACAGCATGTCCGGGCCGGTAGCGCTTCAATGAAAGGAAATGCTTAAAAAAAGTAAGGACTTGCCTAAAAAAGTAAGGACTTGCTTAAAAAAGTAAGGACATGCCGTGGCATGTCCTTACAGAATTGAATACAGAATATGTTATTAATACGACGGATTATAGTTCTTTTCTGAGGAATTATGTAATCCTCCATGGCAGGTTAAAGCACAATAATTCGAAGCTGTCCCGGTAGCATGCCCAAATGCATTCTGTGTATTCGTTGTTACTGTTGTAATGCAATTCGGAACATTCCGGTCGAAGTTAATCAAATGGTATTGCTCGCTTCCGTGGGAGTCGTGACACACATAACATTCTGCATTTACATCGGCTAAGTGTTTGTCGTGATCCGAAAAGCGTGAGTTGGTGCTGTTGGTCCAATAGGATGCTGCTTTATGACATTTTCCGCAGACATCGGCAGAACTGGCAAGGGTATTATTGTGATAGGTTTTGTAATTAACAGCGGCTCCCCCGGGTGTAGCCTGGTCGAGTAAATGCAGATTCTGGGAACCATGCGGTCCGCGACCTTGTCCGGCAGTACCTGACAGAGGATTATTATGACAACTGCTGCAATACATTCTGGAGTTTGAATTCCAACCCGTCTGAAATGTATTCACGTTTATTCCGGCATTTTTACCAACCGCCATTACAGGATGATATGACTGGTTAGCCGGATTGTATTCCTGTGCCATATCACGGGAATCAGCAATCTGACCATTGGTCCCTCCTGTGGTTAGTTTTTTAAGTCCGTCGGCCACAATGGCATCCCCATTCCAACCACCCGGTAAATACGTTGGTAAGGTCGTAAAACTTGAATGACATTTAAAGCAAACCTGGTATTCCTGCGTAACATTGGGTAGCCAGCTAAAGCCGGTTGGAGCACCTGCTCCGGCATAGGAAGGCTCTACCCCGCTCACTCCGACAAGTGTTGGAAATAGTGTAGGTGCTGTAGCAGTTCCGGATTTGGCTGCATGCGGGTTGTGACAATCCACACATTCAACATGTCGGTTGGCTCCGCCAAAAGCGGCCCCGGTATTTTCATGCTTATCATGCTTGCGGTAGGCCGAATTTGGATTATGTTTATAAAAATCAGTGGTCGTATTCGTATACGAACTGAATGCCAGATGAACCTTAACCGTAGCAGTTCCGGAAGCACCATGGCAGCTCAGGCAGAAGCCTTCTTCCTCGTTGGTAAGGTCGGTTCCGGTACCCGGTCCGGCATAATCAAAGGGTCCTAACATTTCATTTTTATTTGAACCGTGGCCATTATCATGGCAACTCATACAGGTAAGACTCGACTTATGGGACGATGCCAGCCAAACCGTTTCATCAACCAAAGGCACTGCCTGATTATCACTGAATGGAGTCATATTGCCGGCTGCCCCGTTCGCATCGTGGCATTTGACACAAAATCCTTCGATGCTTGCTTTATTCAACGGATCATAGGTAAACACATTTAAGTAGCCCAAATCCGGATCCATCAGTTTAATTTCACCGTTCATATGATCGCCCATATAGTGACATTTAACGCAATCACCAGTCGTGGGGATACCGCCATTAACGTGATGAGAATACCGTTTAAAATCACCTCCGGTTCCCAATCCATTACCCGTATTATCCACAATCTGCCTTCTTCCTCCAACAGGCCCGACACCGGGCTTATCTGTAACATTTTTATGGCAATCCATACAATCGGTGAAGGGTGCAAAGCCCTTATTATGCGGATGGCAGGTAATACAATTCTGAGTTGCAGGATTATGACGTGAATCAACCGTTCCGCCGGCTGTATTGGTGTAGTGATCTGTCAGCGTATGACAGGCTTCACAAATTCCATCAAACGTACCTAAACCATTTGCATAGTTATCAGGAGAGGTATTGGCGGTAAAAACCACATTTTTGAGTCCGCTATTGGGAGTTTGAATGCTGCTTCGAACCATCAGAATATTCGATTTATCCGGGTTATGCGGATCATGACAGGCTTTACATCCCATGCCTTCATGATCGAAAGTCAGGGTAGCAGTTTCGGAAACATGGCAACTGGTACAAAGTGCATTATCATTGGTAGCCTTTAGAAGGTTGCCATCGTTAGATGTTGCATAGTGGGTTTGGTGGCAACTGCTGCATTCGATTTTCCCATCAGGATAATTGAACGCTCCCTGTGGAACAGCGTGTAAGCCCGGATTAGAGGCATTAAACACCACTCCTACCGGGTGACTTCCTTTATTGACGGAAGGATTGGAAGCATAGGTACCTACATTTCTTGGAGAATGGCAATTTTTACACAGCGCATCTGCAGTGTTTGCACTCCGCAGATAAGCCACATTGGTGTATGGATTATGCTGATTATGGCAAGTTGAGCAAATAATATTGTTACCGGGCATGCGTTGAGCCATCGACTGTATTGACGGAATAACTGTTTCGTAAAAAGGATTTACGCCCGGCATATCCCAGGCATGGGAATTTCCGCTGGTTCCCGGAATAGCTTTCATCGCATTGGAAAACGGATAATATGCAGCAGATCCTGTAGAAGTGTGACAACTGATACACAGATTTGCATTTCCGTTAACACTGGTTAACAACATTCCTGGGGAAGTATGGTTAATGTGACATTGACTGCAATTATCGTGTGGGATGGCAATACCAACTGCGATGCTGGTAGGAGAACTACTGACACAGGTATTGGCTGCAATAACGCTGATATTTCCTGAATTCCCGGTTCCTCCGGATGTAACCGTAATGGATGAAGTTCCGCTTCCGGATGTAATCTGCCACCCTGCCGGTAATGTCCATTGATAGGTTGTTGCATTTAATACTGCTCCAATACCATAAACTAACCCGCTTGTATGATAGCCGACACTTGTCGGGCCGGAAATTGAACCCGGTGTTCCAATGGAGGTTGACTGAACAACAGTAGTATATACATTGGAAGTCACTGTAGCCGGAGTTGCACATAACAGGTTACTGGTCATCTGGCATTCGACCTGATCTCCGTTTGCAAGAGAAGAATTTACATATGTAGTTCCGGTAATTCCAGTTGAAACACCGTTAAATTTCCAGTCATAGGATGGAGCTGTTCCACCATTGATGGGACTTGCAGTGAACGTTACTGAGGTACCTGAACAAATAGGGCCGGAAGGGTTTGCAAGAATAGTCACCGCGGGAGAAGTCCCTCCTGTTGAGGTTGTTGTTCCGTTAACGACAAAATTCCGACAGGATAGTGATCTTGATGTGTTGCCAGTGGCTCCATACAAACGAAATACAATGATTTTGCCTTGACTCACAGTGATATTGATAGCACCTGTTGTATAGGGTGTCGGGGTTGTGGATGCAACCGAAATATCTGCACCAATCTGAGTTTCGGTTCCTCCATCATTGATATATTTCAGCTGAAAACAACGTGTTATACTACTGGTACGATGATCAAATGTAATGGAAGAAATTGCAAGATTAAACCCGCAAGCTGCAGTTACCGTGAATTCAAAATAATCATCCGGATTCGGAACACAAACGGTTCCGTTGAAATTGGCTGCAGTTGCTCCATTGGTGGCATTATATGATGTTATCGTCAACCCGGAACTAAATGTATGGGCTGTCGCACTAATGTTCCCGGTTGTTACTACAGAATTATTCGCTGTTAACGCCCACGTTGCTGTGGCAGTCTGGGCCACAAGTGCAGACTGAAAGGAAAAAAACAACAGGAAAAGCAGGATAATAATACCTTTCATTGCGAAATCCTGATTCGTATATTTTTCTAAGGTTCTTGTTTTCATAAACAGGGAATTATTAGGAACACTGAAAGGTCAATTAATTATTGATAACCAGTTTGACTGTCTTAATCGTTTCGGGATATTGAAGCTTTAAGGAATAAATTCCACCAGGCAAGGTTGTTAAATCCAGAATTTCAGTAAGTTTCTGTCCTGTAGCTGAATAATCGGGATTTATCAGGGTACGGCTCCATACCACCCGTCCGGCAGCATCGAGAACCTCTGCCTTAGATGGACGATTGAAATCATTTGTTGAAACCATGGTAAACATTCCATCGGAAGGATTCGGATAAACGAAGACATCAGCATCCTGTATATTTGCAGACTGAATTCCGGATTTCTCATATTCAGAGTTCATCACAGCAGCAGTATCCTGAGTTGCAGATACACTGACCCATTGAATCTTCGTTTTTGCAATACAACCATTGTTCATCGCACTCAGTGTAACTTTGTAGGTTCCTGGTGATTGATATGCATGTAAAGGTGAACCGGCACTGCTGTATTGATTATCGCCAAAATCCCAGAAATACGAAACTGCGTTCTGAGAATGATTAAAGAAAGTAACTTTCAGGTTTTGCTGTATCCAGCTATAATCGGAAACCGGAACCGGATTAACTGTAATATCCGCAATACCGTTCATACTGGTTCCTGAACAATGGGAATCTGAGAGGGAAGTAAGTGAATATAAACCCGTTTCAGTGATCTCAAGAAAATACGGATTGCTATTGGTTTGAACACTTTGAGAGAAAGTGCCATTGGTATATTCAAAAGTCCAGGGACCAGTTCCGGTAAAATACACAGGAACATTGATCTTGTTTCCGGCACAAAGGGTCTGGATGGTATTCTGAAGAGTGGCAGTTGGTGCAGGAATCACATCAACCATGGCTTTACCACTGAGGCAGGTACCTGTTTGGATGGCATCCGAAACCTCTGTTATGGTATAACTTCCGGCCTGACCCACATTGAGCAAATACGGATTTGATGTAATGTTCTGAATAGTAAGTGGATTGCTGTTATTGAGGGCATAGGTTAAAGACCAGGGAGATACACCACTTAATAATACGGGGACGGAAACAGTACTTCCATCACAAACAGAAAAATGTTCGGAACTGATGGTAGCTGACGGACTCTGATCCGTAATGGTGAATACTTCGAGTGCATCATTATTCATGGAAGCGAGCCAAATGCGGTTTTGAGAGTCAAACGCTATGTCCATGGGGACATTCAGATTTCCTGAAGTAGTCCCAAATTGTCCAAATTTGGTGATAAATTGTCCGTTTTCTGTAAAAACACTGATACTCCCAAGAAAAGGATCGCACACATAAATGTTATTACACCGCCCTGTTGTAATACCCTGAACCCTGTAAAATTTTCCGTCCGAATTGCCATACATCCCGATAATGGTAAAAAGACTACCATCAGCATTATAGATATAAACACGTGTTTGAAGATTATCAGTGATGGCACCATGTTCCCCGACAATGATGCGATCGTTTTTAGAATCATAAGCGATACCAGTTGGATAAACGAGGGTTCCCAACCCGATTGTCTGAACCAGATTGCCTGTTTCATCAAGTTCAACAATGCAATGCAATTTGCTGTCAGCAATAAAAAGATGATCATTCGGGCTGAAAACCATGGAATTCGGGAATTTGCATCCGGAATAAAACAAGGCAATCGTGCCATCGGCATTCATTTTCTGAATTGTTCCATCGGCAGCATTTCCGATAAAAATTACATTCTGGTTATTAACAGCTATAGAAAGCGGTTGATTGCAGGCTGTAATGGTTCCGGTTAAATTCCCTGCCGCATCAAATTTCCTGATACTATGATTGTATGAATCAACAACAAACATATTATCATTATGATCAACAGCCATTCTGGTCGGAGCACTTATGTTGTTCATAACAGAAAGTGAATGTTGAAAATCACCGGAAACTACCTGAGCCCGGACATCGCAAAACATTGATTGATATGCGATTACGATTAAGAAAAGAGAAATATACTTTTTCACAGGCATTGCTTTTTTTACAAATTTAAACATTAAAATTGTTACATGTCAAAATCGACATATCATTTGGAATCATTCTAAAGACGGACCACTTTTCATCTGCCTTCCGTCCGCCGAAAAGTCAATCACATTTTTTTATACTTTTGCAGGCAGAAATATGGAAGTATCCACACGAAATAATTTTAAAATCAATTCATAAAAAATAAAAAATGTCGGGCATGAAAAATAGACTCAAAGCAGGATTACTAATTATTGCAATCGGATTAATTGGAATCATAACCTCTTGTAAATCAGGAAGTAAATCAGAAGAAACCAATACCAACCCTAATTTGCACAAAGTTGTTGTAAAGGAAGTTTTACAAGTCACCCAATATACCTATTTGTTGGTCAATGAAAACGGAGCAGACCATTGGGTTGCCGGCCCGAAAATGGATGCAAAAGTGGGTGATACGTATTATTACTTAAATGGTATGGTTATGGCCAATTTTGCGAGTAAAGATCTGAACAGAACCTTTGAATCTATCGTATTTGTTGACAAACTCAGTACAGAACCGATTACAGATGCAGCCGCAGCAGGCGGTACCGAAAATACCATGCAAAATCAGGGCGGAATGCCTGAACAGGGTATGGACCCAAACCGTCAGCCGCAGAAACCAAAAATCGAAAAAGCCAATGTAAAAATTGACAAGGCAGCCGGTGGGATTTCAATTGCAGAATTGTATGCAAAAAAAGACAATTACGCTGACAAAAAAGTGATTGTTCGGGGCCAGGTTACTAAGGTAAATAATGGGATCATGGGAACCAACTGGGTGCATATTCAGGATGGTACAGAATATGAAGGAGACCTCGATCTGACAGTCACAACGGCCAAAGAATACAAAGTGGGCGAAGTAGTTACTTTTGAAGGCAAAATCAGTCTGAAAAAGGATTACGGATACGGTTATTATTATGAAGTGATTATGGAAGGTGGTTATCCAAAATAAATAATATTCTCTTAAATTTTAAAGAGGCTTTCCGGTGAGGACAGCCTCTTTTTTTTTGTTAATATTCCGCTATGAATAACACTCCTGATAATTTGGAATGGGTATAAATTAACACGTGTAGATAGTTGTATTTGATCTTGTTCTTATCTTTGATCTCGAAGGAACGAATCGCATAGAGAAATATCAATTTCATCATTGACAAATATCATTCAGAAAACCAACAACCAAATAAATAAATCAAACCCTAAAAAACAAACAAAATGAAAATGAAGCAATTATTTTTTGCCATGATGTTTCTGGGTATCGCCCAGTTAGCTATGGGACAGATCGCCGGTTCGAAACATGACTTTTCAGGTCCAATCTGGAATACCGGCGGAGAAATCTGCAAAATGTGCCATGTTTCTCATGGTGCTGCCAACATTCCAAGTGCTCCTTTATGGAACCATGCTTCTTCGACTGCCACCTACGTTGTTTATTCTTCCCCTACTCTTAATGCCGGAACACCAGCAGGTACAATAGGACAACCATCCGCAAGCAGCAAATTATGTCTGAGCTGCCACGACAACACGATTGCTGTTGACGGAACCACCTTTATTGCCAATGTTGGAGCACCTGTTGGATATGCCAACGTTGGAACCGACCTCAGCAATGACCATCCTGTATCTTTCACCTATGATGCAGCACTTGTTGCCTTAGACGGAGGCCTCATGCCCATCACTTCACCTTCCGGTATCGGATCCGGTACCATTGCATCCACCATGCTTTATAGTGGTAAGATGGAATGTGCTTCCTGCCATGATGTACACAACAGCTACGGTTTCCCAAATCTGCTTGTAAAAAGCAATGCAGCCAGTGCACTCTGCCTGACCTGTCACGATAAATAAAAAATTGTATTATTGGTTCATATGATGTACAAATATTTGAAACTGGGTTTACTGCTTATTTTTTCGGTACTTTTTGTATCCTGCTCAAGGCATTCATTACCAGCCGGAAAACATGACAATCTGGTGATTTACCCGGCTCCGCCCGACACTACCCGTATCCAATTTCTGACCAGTATCAGTACATCACTGGATATCTCCGGGCAACGAAACGCATTTTCGCGGTTCGTGCTCGGTGATATTAAACCATCTCCAATTGTTAAACCGTATGGCCTCGCACTTGTAAAAAGCAAGCTTTACAGCTGTGATGCCACGATTAACGGATTGGAAATCATTGACTTTGACAAGTCCTCTTTTGAGTACTTTATCCCAAAAGGTAAAGGACAGTTAAACATGCCGGTCAATTGCAGCGTTGACACCAACGGTTTTATTTATGTTGCCGATGCAGCCAGAAAACAAATAGTTGTATTTGATAAAGACAGGCAATTTATAGATGCATTTGCCGGGGAAGATTCTGCGAAACCCACGGATGTAGCCATTTCAGGCGATAAAATATTTATTCCGGATGCTTTACACAACTGTATAAAGGTGTATGGTAAAGCTGACCGGAAATTCCTGTACAAATTCCCGGACATCGTTTCAGGCGAAGATGGATATTTGTACCAACCCATCAATATTACAGTCGACCAGAATACGGTATATGTAACCGACTTAGGCGACTCAAAAATCAAATCATACAGCCACACAGGTCAATATGTAACTTCGTTCGGAAGTTTTGGCAATTCACCCGGCCAGTTTGTAAGGCCAAAGGGGCTTGCTGTCGATAAAAATGGAATTTTATTTGCCGTTGATGCCGGATTTGAAAATGTGCAGATGTTTAACCCTGCCGGACAAATCCTGATGTTTTTCGGAGGTCCTTATAAAGGCCCCGGCGACATGTGGCTACCGGCAAAAGTTATCGTGGATTATGATCATCTGAAGTTTTTCCAGAAATATGTCGATCCGGGTTTCAAACTGAACTACCTTATTATAGTGAGTAATCAGTATGGTCCGGACAAAATCAATATTTACGGAGCTGTTGAAAACAAGTAAGCTTTACCGAAAATCAGGACGAATGAAACGCTACACCTATACGCTTATAACACTTCTGGCTTTGATCCTGATAGCAGGATGCTCTCCTAAAGGAAGCTACAGTGTGTTAACGTTCTTTTTCGACGGGGTTCCAAAGCCTGTTTCCATACCCACAGCTGAAGATACACAGGCTGCAAAGACCATGGCACTGGCTTCCCTGAATATGATTCCGACACCGGTCTCGTATACCCATCATAATCCCTATCTAAACCGGGACTGTACGCAATGCCATGATAATCAAAGTTCTGCAAAGCTTTCGATGCCAGAGCCCGGGATGTGTTATAAATGCCATCAGAATTTCAAAGAGACCTTCGCTTTTGTTCATGGACCTGCTGATGGCGGATATTGCAGCAATTGCCATGATCCTCACAAATCCGTGAATATTTATCTGCTTAAAAGACAAGGTAATGACATTTGTCTTCAATGCCATGTTATTGAAGATGTTAAAAAGAATCCGGCACATAATGCCTCTGCAGAATCCGAATGTATGAAATGCCACGATCCGCATGGTGGAGCAACCAGATTTGTGTTAAAACAATAGACCATGATGCCAGTGAAAACGATAAAAATACTCGCTGCTTTTCTTTTCCTGTCGGTGATTGCTACTGCCCAGCAAAGCAATATTACTCCTGCATTCTGGAGACTTAACAGTATTTCCGGGGAATTCAGGATGTCCGGTATCTTTCTGAAACAGTACAATGAACGGGGAAATTATTCCGACACCTCCAACAGCATGCTCCTCTCGGGCGGCCTTTTACTCAATGCCAACAGCTATTTCTGGCACCCGAATTTCCTCCAGGTGGATCTGGGACTGGAATTTTCACCGGAATTATACAAAGATGATAATCCCGACAGTATCATCGGGTTCAGTGATAACTATCTTGGTATTCTGAATCAGGGAGAAACCAGAACCCTGAAAAAACTGGATCTCCGGACAACATTATTCCAAAAGAAAGCCATTAATCTTACCACTTTTACGACATTTTCTCAAAATTATAACAACAGAGAACTGTTATCCTCCGTTAAAACCGATTCGAAGGCATGGGGCGGGGTACTGTCGTTTAATAATAAATTTCTTCCGGTAACCATATCTTATCAGCAGGGAAAAGTAGATCAGGAAGAAATCGGAACAGGTCGATTATTTAAATACGAAAACAGCAGTCTGGAAGGAAGAGCAAGCAAATCCTTCGGGAAACGCGATAAGCATGAATTATCCCTGTCGCACAATGAATTTCGCCGGACCGAAAGAGAACTTAATTCAATTAATAATATTATTGATGAGGCGAACCTGACCAACGAACTTCTTTTCGGCAAAAAACAACAAATCCGGTTTCACTCCCTGATTACGGCAGGTGAACAAAGCGGATATGATACCTTGCAACGATTACAAGCCTTTGAAACCCTCTCGTTTAAACTGCCGAAAGGATTCGATCTTACCGGGAATTACTCTTACTATGATATTGACCGGGAATCTCAGGCCATGAACCAACAGATTTACCGCGGTGTTTTAAGCCACAAATTATATGAAAGTCTCTTCTCCAGAGC
>CAYLTH010000082.1:11592-14217 GCA_964386485.1 uncultured Bacteroidales bacterium
CAATTCACAGACATTTCGGGACAAATGGCCTATCAGATTAATACGCAATCGAAAATCAATTTCGATGCCGGATATCGTCAGCAGACCGGAAAGGGAATTGATCTGGATTTATTGAATGCCAGACTTGAATATGCCACACTCATCCGGAAACTCTATTTTACGATCGGACTGCAATCCTACAGGCGACATTATATGCAGGAAACCGACAATTTCAACGGCGCCTATTTCCGCATTGCCAGGCGGTTTTAATACGATAAGCAATGAAAAGAACGATATTCCATCTGCTTTTAATTCTTTTGTGGCTGCCTGTATTTGTTAGTTCACAATCCATTGTCAATACAGTTCACAATCTTTCTGCATCAGGCCCGGGGCAAATAAAAGCCACATCTGAATCTGAAATCTGTGTATTCTGTCATACCCCACACACGGCAAAAGCGCGTTCTCCGCTGTGGAACCGGCAGGATCCCGGTCTGACCTATACCTTATACAGCAGTTCAACCAGTTCAACACTGGATGCCATGCCGGGTCAACCGGATGGCTCTTCCCTCCTTTGTCTGAGTTGCCACGATGGTACAATCGCCATGGGAAATGTTTTAAGCAGACCGCGGGAAATCTCATTTACACGGGGAGTTACAACTTTGCCTCAGGGTAAAAGCAATATGGGCCGCGATTTATCGAATGATCATCCAATCTCTTTTGTATACAGTTCGGCCCTTTCTGCCATGGATCCGCAATTAAAAGATCCATCCAGTCTTGTTGGTCCGGTTAAACTGGAACAAGGCAAGCTTCAATGTACTTCCTGTCATGATCCGCATAAAAATATACATGGCGATTTTCTGGTGGCCAGCACTAAAAACTCTAACCTCTGTGTACAATGCCATGATGTGAACTACTGGAATGTTAGTTCCCACAAGACCTCTAATGCTACCTGGAATGGATCCGGGAAAACACCGTGGCCACATAGCGGCTATAAAACAGTAGCGGCCAATGCCTGTGAAAATTGCCACAGCCCGCATCATGCAGGAGGCCGTGCCCAACTCATGAACTACCAATCAGAAGAAATCAATTGCCTGAATTGTCACAACGGAACTGTTGCAGACGGCGGTAAAAACATTCAGGCACAACTTTCAAAAACCTTCCGCCATGATGTGATGGCCTATACCGGAATCCATGATGCTTCGGAACCGGCAATTCCATCCATGAAACATGTTGAATGTGCCGATTGTCATAACCCCCATGCAACCAATTCTTCCACAGCATCAGCTCCTGCTGTAAAAGGCTCACTTGTAGGAGTGAAAGGCATTAACAGTAGCGGATTGCCCGTTGAGGTTGCTCAGTATGAATATGAAATTTGTTACCGTTGCCACAGCAATAATCCGGTAACCGGACCTTCTACGCCACGTCAGGTTGTTCAGGCCAATACCCTGCTTGAGTTTGCCTCCAACAGCATTTCATTCCATCCGGTTCAAACCAACGGGAAGAACCCCAATGTTCCGGGATTAATTTCTCCGTTGACTGCAAACAGCATGATCTATTGCTCTGATTGTCACGCCAGTAACGGCATGGATGCTCCGGGTGGCCCGCATGGTTCCATTTATCCGCAGATCCTGAAGGCACAGTATTTAAAAACAGAAGGAACAGTTGAATCGGCAGCTGCCTATGCACTTTGCTATTCATGTCATGCCAGAACTGAGTTTACACAGAATAGTGGTGATAATGTTCAGAAGATGATCCACTACAAGCATGTGGTTGAACAAAAAACTCCCTGCAATACCTGCCACGATCCCCATGGAATCAATAGTTCACAGGGAATGGCAAACCGAAATACGCACCTGATTAACTTCAATACCAATGTGGTTAGTCCGCTGAATGGTAATATGTACTTCCAGGATAACGGCAACCGCAGCGGTCAATGTTTTCTGAAATGTCACAATAAAGATCATAATTCCCTAACCTATTAAACACTGATTTTTAAAAAGAACCCTGCCAATACACGCCAAATAAATGGATAAACACCTGAAACCGGGAAAACCGGCAGCCCTGATATCCGCCTTGTATCCGGTTCTTTTCATCAGTTTGATATGGATTTTGGGATGTTCCCCGAAAGGAAGCTATAAAGTATTGAGTATATTTTTTGACGGAGTGAATGATTCAACAGAAATGGAAACACGATCAATAACCCAGACCCGATATAGATCTGACAGCCTGAACAGTACAGGTCAGGCGGCAGATCATGTGACCGGATTTGTGTATCATCGTCCCTATTTTAACCAGGAATGCAGTAAATGCCATGACAAAAGTGCCCGTTCCCGGCTTATTAAACCGCTTCCTGATCTGTGCTATACCTGTCACACAGATTTTAAATCCCAATTTAAAGTTGTTCACGGACCTGTTTCCGGTGGCTATTGTCTAAATTGCCATGATCATCACATGTCAAACAATGCTATGTTACTGAAAACCAAAGGACAGGCAATGTGTACTCCGTGTCATACTCCGGAATCTCTGCTAAAAACCGATCAACACAAACTGATGGGCCAACAGGAATGTATTGCCTGTCATAACCCGCATGGCGGCGAAACCCGCTTCCTTCTGAAACAATAGAAAAGACTGATTATGAAAAAGATA
>CAYLTH010000083.1:0-10242 GCA_964386485.1 uncultured Bacteroidales bacterium
ATCCCATGTCCAGAATGCTTAAATCGGTTTTCCCCGGGAAATACATTCAGGGAGCCAAAGCATTGAACGAATTACCTGAACTGATCCGTTTGCTCGGCACAAAATGCCTGATCCTCGCCTCGCCTACTGCCAAAAACAAACTCCTGCCCCTGTACAGCTTTGTTCAGGAGATGGAAGGCTTGTCGACAGAAGCATTCAGGGGCGAATGCTGTACATCTGAAATTCAGCGTATTGCCAATATTGTTAAAACGCAAAATATTGATTTACTGGTGGGTATGGGTGGCGGCAAAACCATCGATACCGCCAAAATCGTAGCCGACCGGGCTAATATTCCGGTGATTATCGCCCCCACCATCGCCTCAACGGATGCTCCCTGCAGTGGCTGTGCCGTGATTTATTCTGAAACAGGAGTATTTGAATCGGTCTATTATCAGAAAATGAATCCGCAAGTGGTCTTGATGGATATGGACATTATGAGCATGGCTCCTCCCCGTTTTCTGGTTTCCGGGATGGGAGATGCTCTGGCCACCTGGTTTGAAGCCCGCTCCTGCGACCGCACGCAATCGCCAAACGAATGCGGGGGATATGCAAGCCTGAGCGCTATGACATTGGCCAGACTCTGTTATGATACGTTGTTAAAGTACGGTTCCGAAGCCAAGGCCGACAGTGAACAGCAACGCATCACTCCTGCCCTGAACCACATCGTTGAAGCCAATACCTTATTAAGTGGTATCGGATTCGAAAGTGCCGGACTGGCCGCAGCCCATTCCATTCATAACGGACTCACCGCGCTGCCCGAGACTCATGCCTTTTATCATGGCGAAAAGGTCGCATTTGGTGTATTGACCGGACTGCACCTAACCAATGCCGACCCGGAAGAAATGAAAACCGTGTATTCTTTTTGTCAACGTATTGGTTTACCCACTACTCTGGCCGATATCGGCATCAAAGACATCGATCCTGCCCGACTGATGGATGCAGCCATCCGGGCCTGTGCTCCGGCCGAAGGGATTCACAAAGAAGCCGGAGTAATTAACCCACTAACCGTTTGGAATGCCATGATTGCGGCGGATGCTATGGGACATAACTACCGTTAACATCACCGGCACAAAGAGCTTTGATGTTTTGAACTATCCCTGAGGATTGAACCGAAACCGGATAGCCTTCGAATAACCAGTCGCTGATTGGAAATGTTGAAATCAGGCCTACAAAACGTTTCATAGCCAGTAAAGCATCAATAGAATTAACACTGCCGTCCTGGTTCAGGTTGGCAGCCTGTAAACGCAATCCGGACAGTTGTTCCAGCCCCACAAAATACTTCATAATCAGGAGTGCATCCACCGAGTTTACACCGCCAAAAGGGAGACTTGTTCCGGCTGTGATGATATAATTCCCTCCCGGAACAGCCGGAAAAGCATAGTTCCCGTTTAGGTCTGTGGTCGTTTGCTGCACAATCGCATTATCCAGAATCAGATAAACCGGGGAATTGGGAAGAGGTGTCTGACCGGCATTATCATACACCAGATTTCCCTCAACTCTGCCTTCCGGAGCACTGACCGGACAGATGCTAACCCGCAGATTCCAGTTACCAATTGTTGTTGCGTAGGAAGGAAAATGCGACCACTCACCTGGTGTAACACTATACCAGCTTGCATTGTAGAGCGAGGGACCTGCATCCGTGCCGAATGGTTTGACCCCGGAAGGTGCATAGGCCTGTAGTCCAAGCCAGAAACCACCGGGACCGGGAATTAGATTCTGATTCAAAAAAATCGTATTCCAGCTGTGCGGAATAATTTGAGACGTGATATCCAGATTCAGGATCTCATCTCCCGGACTTGTGCTGGTTCCTGCATCAAAAATTTTCAGCAAACAGGCTGAAGGCATATCGGCAATGAATACATCCACATAATCAATGTAGCCACCGGCAACCCAGGTCAGCATATCGCCCGGAAAATGAACGGCTGCTGTCAGCAAAGCTCCGTCAATACCCAAACTAAAAGCATTCGGGCCATCATAATGAAAGGTGTCGCATTCGGAGAATTCATTGTGTATTAAAATGCAGGAATACAGATTATTAAATACACTCAGATCACCGGAAAGATGGGTAAATGCCTCCACTGTATAGTTTCCGAAGGCCGAAAAATCAGCGGTCCCGCCAAATGAGTATTCCAGCGTACCGGCAGGAGGAATTGTATCGCCAATGGTGTCGGTCAGAACCACCACGCCATTCAGTTTCAGGCTGATGGGGATATCCGACTGTGGCAGGGTTCCGAAATTCTGAACAAGCACAGTTACTGCTTCATTCGCACTCATGGAAGGTCCGGATACCGGATGTATCAGGGCACTTACCCCAACATCATTCAAATCGGCAATCTGACAGAGGATCGGCCGGATGTTCCAGTGCCCGATGGTAACCGTCCACCCGCCACCGGTATTGATCCAGCAGCCCAGCGAATCGGCAGGTCCGGCATCAATCCCCGCAGGATGCTGACCCTGGTAATGTGTGACAACATAACCAACCCAAAAATCGTCTCCGGTAATAAACGGAGGATTTGCGAGCAGAAACGAATTCCAGCCGGCATGCATTTCTTCCGAAACATCCTGACTGTAAACTTCCTGTCCTGGAACTGCTGTGGTACCGGCTGCCCAGACTTTCAGAATAACAGATTCAGGATAGTTCCGCAGATATACCCGTATCTGCTCAATACCGGCACCTGTGTGAGGCGATGCAAGCGATGCCGGATAACGCGCTGCCACGGTAAACGTTCCTCCACTGGTCAAACCAATGCCGGTATGATTTTTTGCATCATAATTAACTGTATCACAAAACATTACATGGCTGTGGATAATTTCAGTAATGACATGATCATTTGCCGGATTCTGATCACCGGAAAGGGCAGTAAATACATCCAGGGTAAAGGTTTCAAATGCAGAAAAATCAGCCGGAACACTAAAGCTAAACTCCAGAGAGTCAAATGGTAACAATGGACCAGGTACAGTATCCATCACAGGAGTTCCACCATTGATTGTATAGCCAACCGGGATGTTGGACAATGTGGAACAACCGGCATTTTTCATAACAACTGTGACCGGTTCACTGTTCCCCAGTCCGGTACCGGAAACCGGCGAAAGAAGCGACAATACACCGGCATCCAACGGATTGGTTCCGGTTATAGCCCGGATATTGTAGTCGGCATTGGACTGAAACCACTCTGTACCATTGTAATACCATGACCGGAGCTCAGTAAACGGGTAATCCACAAGAAGATTGACTACACCAGCCGGAACCGAATACCCAATATAAATATCTCCGGTCTGATTCATCAGTTGGGCAGCCCAGGGTCTCAGGTCGATGCGTGTAAACAGATCATTGTGCACCGAGTCGGATTCAGCGTCAATTAAAAAGGGAGTAATCAGCTCATCTCCTACCCCGCCCAGGGAATCGGCATCCCAGATGTGAACCAGCATCGGACTGTTTGGATGCGTATTATCAGCGTAGTTTCGAATTAATGCATAAACAAGATTGGGTGCTGTTTCAGGAATGCTTATTCGAACAGCCCATGAAGTAGTCCCCGGGTTAGAAGATTCCGGACCCGTAATTCTGTAGAAATTGGGGAATCCGTCATCATACAGGATGTAATTCCCGAAGATGATTTTAAACGTATCCGAGACAAACACATTAAAATTTGCAGAACTATCCACAGCCGTAATCCAATATTCAACCAGCGTTCCTGCAGATTGTTCCGGGATCGTATATCCCCAGAGGGTCTCTGAGCTATAACTCCCTAAACCATTATATATTCCATACACTGTATCTGGCTGTTGAATCCCATCTACTTTATAATTGAGCCATGTATTCCTGATTCCGGAACCATCGATTAATCCAGTCAATGTATAAAAAGGACCTATACTCCCTTCATATAACTTCGGTGCATTGTAGGATATGACAGGAGCCTGATTATCAAATACGGAGTTGATGATCTCCACATCATCAATATAAATACCATCATACTCCACATAGGGATCACTTTGAAAGAAAAATCGAATTTTTACATTCGGTTCATTCAGAAAGGCATCCAGTGAAAAACTATACACCGACCATTCGGTTAGTGTATCAATTTCATTTTCCCCCATGAGTATGGCCAGGGTTGTATAGGATTCAAAATCATTTTTCGAGGCTTCAACATATACTACATCAAAGCCATCTTCCAGACAAAAAATAGCACGAAAAACCAGATTGGCAGTTGTATAACCTGTCAGATCAACACCATTGGCAAACATGGCTACACTTTCGAGATTACTGCTATAATTAGAGCCGGGACTATCGGTAAAAGAATGATCCGGAGAATGGGCAAATTCAGTTGTCAATCCCCAGTCAATACTATAAATCCAGTTGGAAGTCCCCGATTCAAAATCATCGAAAAACAGGGTATCCTGAGCCGGACAGGCTGACATCCAGACAAATAGAATGAACGTCAGAAGAAGAAAATGTTTCATTGTACAAAGACTGAAATCCAGAAAAAACAATTCAAATAAGGAGTTAAATATACAACAACAAATTGTGATTCAATTAACAATTCCCGATTTTGCCATGTCCAAACTTTAACCTAAGTTTGGAAAGCAAAAGATCAAAACCTAAGCCTATAATACACAAATACTTAGCGTAGATGAAACGATTTACTATGCTCCTGTTGCTTATCCTGGCAGCCGGAAGCCTCTATTCTCAGGGACTGACTGTCACCGGAAAAGTGATCGGTGCCAATGACCAGCAAACCATACCCGGAGCTACTGTTCAGGTGAAGGGCACCACCAACGCCACGGCGACCGATATCGACGGAAAATATCAGATTAAAAATGTAAAAGCAACGGACACCCTGGTTTTTTCATTTATCGGTTATACCAAAAAGTCAGTGGCTATTGGAAACCGGACCGTAATTGATGTGGTTCTTGAGATAACTTCCACCGAACTCAAAGAAGTGGTGGTAACGGCATTGGGAATCAACCGCCAGAAGCGGGAACTGGGTTTTGCCACTGAAAAACTGGCTGGAGAAATTGTAACGCGTTCAAATACAGCGAATGTCATCAGTGCCATGACCGGGCGCTCGGCAGGGGTGATTGTTTCGAATAATGACGGTGTTGAAGGGGGAAGTACCCGTGTCGTCATCCGCGGAAATAACAATATTTCGGCCAACAACCAGCCCTTAATCGTGGTTGACGGGGTTCCGATGGAGAACACACCGGGATTAACCAGCATTGGCCGTGGGGTTGACTGGGGGAATGCCCTGAATAACATAAATTCATTTGATATCGAAAGCTACAATATCCTGAAAGGCGGTGCTGCATCAGCATTGTACGGATCACGGGGTGCCAACGGGGTTATTCTCATTACAACCAAGCGTGGAAAACAGCAGAAAGGCATTGGTGTCACCTACAATTTCACCGAAAAAATTACGCATCCCTACCGCTACCGGGAGGTACAGAACAAATATGGTCATGGCGGTCCGATTTCACTGACCCCTCCGACTTTCCCCATGAGTGGCGACACCCTGCTTTATCCGGGGATTTACAGCACCGACAACCTGATTCTGAACCAGCAGGGCTTAACTTCTTCCAGCAATGCCGAATTTGGATATTACGGTGGAGCAGTTTCCTGGGGACCAGCCATGAACGGCGAACTCATTAAATGGTGGGACGGCAGCATGCGGAATTGGTCGCCACAGCCCGAAAACCAGAAGATTCCATTCCATGACGGCTTTTCTACAACTCACAACATTGCTGCATCGGGAAGCGGAAGCGCAGGAACCTTGCGGGTTTCTCTGACACGACAAGATTCGAAACCCATCATCAACAACAGCGATTTTGATCAGACAACGGTAAACCTCGCAGGAAATCTGAAGGTTTCGGATAAAGTAAAAGTGGATCTTTCGGTATCCTATATCAATTACAACCGCCTGAACAGTCCAATGATCGGAGAGGACGGAAATTCATTCAGCAAAGGCTTTCTCTATTCCTGGGCACGCTCCTATCAGGGCGAAGATCTCGACAATTACACCCTGAGTGATGGTTCACAAAATCCCATGAACGGCTATCCGTATTATTATGTCAACAAAAACATCTGGTGGAACTACTACAACAATAACACCCGGCTTGCACGCGATAAATATCTGGGTTCCTTAACCATAACCTATGACATCACTTCATGGTTAAATCTGGCATTACGCACCGGCCGGGATTTTACCCTGAGTCAGTTCGAAAGCAAAAACAAGCCTACAGACGTACTGGGCTTAAAAAACGGATATTACGCCAATCAGTTGCAGCGGGATATCAGTTCGACCAGTGATTTTCTGTTTAATGTAAAGAAGGAGAATGTCTTTAAAACACATATTGATGTGAATTTTTCTGCCGGAGGAAGTACATGGACATCAACCAATTACTCGATCAGCGGGCGCAGTGGCACCTGGTATTTCCCCAATATGTATGCGATGTCGAATTACACGGAACCAACTTACATCAACGTAAACGATACCATTATCCTGGATGAAACCGGGGATTTGCTATCGAGTGTTGTCAGTCGCGAATTTTACATAAAACGCAGAACCAATGCAGCATATGGCTTTCTGAATTTATCCTATAAAAATTATTTATTCATGGATATTACCGGTCGGAACGACTGGTCCTCTACCCTGCCGGTCGGAAGTAATTCCTATTTTTATCCCTCCGCCACCATTAGTTTTATTGCCAGTGATGCCTTTAAACTGCAGGAGAAATACAAATGGCTGAATTTTCTGAAATTCCGCGGTAGTATTGCGCAAACGGCCACGGATACGGATCCGTATGAAACTGAATTTTATTATGGAACCAGCTTCTTTGGTGGTCAGCAGACCTCATACTTCCCGGATACCATTCCTCCATATCTGCTTACTCCTCAGCGCGTTAATCAGTATGAAGGCGGATTCAATATCAGTGTTCTGGAAAACAAAATTGACCTGGATTTTACGTATTATTATTCAAAATCCTTCGATCAGATTCTCACTTTGCCACTTCCGGTATCTTCCGGTGCAAAAAACATCAAAATTAACGAAGGTGAACTGGCCAACAAAGGAATCGAGATCGTGCTGAATTTTGTTCCTTATCAGAAGAAAAACTTCCTCATTAAATCGAGCCTGAATTTTGCCCGGAACCGCAGTAAAATTGTGAGTCTGGGCAATTATGCCGACATCTTTTATCTGGCTGATATCTGGGGATTGAATGGTCCGGCAATGGCGGTACAGGTAGGACAGGAATATGGCACCATTGTCGGATATGATTATGTATATCACGCCAATGGGCAGCCGATGCTGAATGATGAAGGAACGAAATACCTGATTACAGACGAACGCGTACCAATCGGAAATGCTTCTCCGGATTTTCTGGCGGGCTGGACGACCGAATTCAATTACAAAAACTGGCGACTGAGTACGCTGATTGACTGTAAAGTAGGAGGAGATATTTATTGCGGATCCTATGTAATCGGACTTCAGACCGGTCAGAGTCCTGAAACCATGATTGAACGTGAAGGGGGCGGATTGCCCTATACGGATCCCGCCGGAAATACGAGCAATATCGGGGTTATCCTGCCTGGCGTCTACGCAAACGGGGAAACCAATGACAAGGTTGTGCATTACTATTACAAATACCTGCCGAATGCCGGTGGCTGGGGTCATTTTGTATCCACTCCCGGCATTCTGGAAAACACCTGGGTTAAAATGCGGGAAATCTCGCTGGCCTATACAGTACCCGATAAGCTGTTGAGAAAAACGAAAATCTTTGAAGCCTTAACTTTATCTGTTACCGGACGTGATTTATTCTACATCTATACCACCCTGCCAGATAAAATCAACCCGGAAGGCATCATGGGTTCGGGAAATGCTCAGGGATTTGAATGGGCGAGTTTCCCGGGAACCCGTTCATTTATCTTCAGTCTTAACGCCAGTTTTTAATTGATTTGCCATGAAAAGAAACCTATATACTTTACTCGCATTCAGTCTGTTAATCCTGACAACAATTTCCTGTACCAAGGATTTTGAAGAAATGAACCAGGATCCCAACGGATTTACCACTGCCAGTGACGGATCATTGCTTAACGGAGTTATCCAGTCGCTGATTCTGACCGGAAATGAACAGTTTTATATCCAGAATGAAATCCTGTATAAACAAACACAGCAGGCTGCACTGACAGCCAGTGCCTGGGGAAATTATTCGATCGGAACCGAGGATATCTGGGGAAATTATTATGGTTCACTGTCTGAAATCCGTGAACTGGAAAAACGCTTCAGCGAAAAACCGGCATCAACACCTGGACTCAATAACATGCTGGCCATTGTTAAAATCCTGAAGGCTTACAAAACATTCAAGGTCACAGATCTTTTCGGTGATATTCCCTACAGTGAAGCCGGATTTGGATTTCAAAACCTGAGTTCTCTGCATCCCCGTTATGATGCCCAGCGCGATATTTATCTGTCGCTGCTGGCTGATCTCAAATGGGCCGATGAAAATATTAACCCGGCGAATGTGGCCGAACCCTTTAAAACCTTTGCCGTTTTCGATAAGCTTTTCAGAGGAGATATGATTAGCTGGCTGAAATTTGCCAACTCCCTGCGTCTCCGGTATGCCATGCGTATGTCGGAAAAAGAACCCGTTCTGGCTGGAGAAATAATCAGTGAAATTATTAACAACAACCGTCCGGTTTTACTCGGATATGATTTTCTGAATCCGGTTCTGGAAAGTGCCAGTTTATGGCCTTCGACGATGGGGTTCAAGAATTCTTCCGTGAACTGGTCATTCCGTGAACACAACAATCTCCGCATGGGTTCCTGCATCTGGCATTGTTTATCTGCACATGACAGTCTGGATGGCAGTGGCATTTTTGATCCCCGTGCCTACATCTTTTTTGAAACCAATGAGGAATCCAAATGGAAAGCCTATCCGCAGATCCCGGATGCATCAACACCTCCTTCCCAGGGCATACCGTACGCCGAATTCCGGGATGATGAAGCCTATTTCAGCATTAAACGCAATTGCAATTATTCGCCCTTTAACTATTTCCTGATCAGGGATGAAGATAAAATACCCATCATCCTGATGACCGGTGCCGAAGTTCATTTTATTCTGGCAGAAGCTTATTTACGGGGAATCGGAGTCCCGGCAGATGAGAACAAGGCCAATATAGAATACATGAACGGACTGAATGCCTCTATTGAATGGTGGCGAAAAACTGCTGAAAATTCGGTTTTGCCGGTTTCCGGGATGAAATTTCCGGATTGGATTCATATTCCGATTAATCTGGCAGCGGCATCTGTTCTCAATGTTTATGGATTCTGGAATGCAACAACTGACGATCAGAAATTGCGGTTTATCTATACTCAGCGCTGGCTCGATGCCTTCCGTCAGCCTCAGGAAGCCTATGCCCTGGTGCGACGTACCGGAAAGACTCCGCGTGAGGGAGATGCCATTCAGCATTTCCGGCTGCCTTATCCGCAATCGGAAGTCATTTATAATTCAGCCAATGTTAATCAGGCCATTTCAAGGCAGGGAGGCGATGCTCCCGAGATTAAAATCTGGTGGATCCCCAATTAATTCTTATTTTTGAAACGAAAAGAAATTAAAATTAATCCATAATACGCTTTTATCCATGAAAAGATTTTACCAGAAACTTCAGTTAGCTTTATTGCTGCTTATTCTGCCGTTTGGATTGTTTGCCCAATCCAACCAATACCTTCATTTCGATAAAGTTGATGACTTTGTCCAGCATCCAACCGGATCACAGTTTATCCAGAATGCTACAGCATTCTCCATTACCGGCTGGTTTTACACCGATGCACTGGCGTATGGTCAGGGAATGATGGGATTCCGTGGTACAGGTGGTGGATTTTATCTGATCCAGCTCAATAACGGAACACTCGAAAGCCGCTTTGTGAATTCAAACAATGTGCTTTTTGAAGTTGTTGGACCAGCCAATACGATTATTCCTCAGATGTGGCAGCATGTTGCATGGATTTATGACGGTACAGCGATTAAACTTTATATAAATGGAGTATTAAAAGGATCGAAAGCAGCCAACGGAACCATTACTTCCGCTACAATTCCTTTTGCAATCGGAAAAAGTCTGCTCGGCGGATTTAATTTCGTGTTCGGTGGAAGAGCGGATGAAGTTACCGTCTGGACAAAAGGTCTTACACAGCAGGAAATTCAGGACATGATGGT
>CAYLTH010000083.1:10342-14083 GCA_964386485.1 uncultured Bacteroidales bacterium
TTTATGGTATATGACCCGACAACACATACCCCGGAAATCAATGTTACGCATCCGCTTACCGGAGATGTGCGCGTACCTTCGCTCAAACCAATACAACTCGCAGCCATTTCTTCCATTACTGTTCCTGAACTTTTTCAGGTGACAGCACTGAGCTTCTCAATAAACGGAAACACCATTCCTTCCACTTATCATAACAACGATCATTACACAGCATGGTGGTCACCACCAGCCTATGGATCCTATACACTGACGGTTACATCTTTAAATAATTACGGACATTCTTCAACTGAAAATGTTACTTTCAATGTAATAGCGGATACTGCTGATACAGAAGTAACTGCTTTTGAAGGAATCTGGCTGAATACAGATATCCCCAGTGCTGTTGCTGAAGCCACTTTACCCTCCTTCCTGGGTGCCTATGATAAAGTAACCGCAACACTTACAGTAAGTTGTCCTGCCGGTGGCTGTGGTGAATGGGACCGCGTTGCCAGTGTGGATGCTAAAGGTCATGATGGACAATGGCATGAAATTATCCGTTACATAACCCCTTACGGAGTACCCTGTTCACACAACATTGATCTGACGGATTTTATGTCTATTTTAAACGGAAAAATCAGTTTCCGGGTCAATTGCGGAACACTGGATAATGGCTATAAGTATAAACTTACATTGAACTATTTTGCAGGAATACCAGCCCATTGCTACAGCACTATCAATGAAGTATGGTGGGAAACCTTCCCGTTCGGGGATTATGCCAATACACAACCTGTACCTCCCTTCAATTTCAGTTTCCCGGATAATTCAGTGGCTGCAAAGTTAAAGCTGGTTTCTACCGGCCACGGCTGGGGCAATCTAAACACGGGCAATGCTGCCGAATTTTACAATGCAACCCACCATGTTGTTGTTAATAATGACGACAGCCTCGTCCAGCACAACTGGTATACCTGCAATCCGAATCCGGATGGATGTCAGCCACAGAACGGAACCTGGTACCATAACCGTGCAGGCTGGTGTCCCGGTGCCATTGCACAATGGTATGATTATGATTTATCAACCTATATCCCGACCGAAAACCTGGAACTGAAATACCGTTTCTTCCCGAATTATATGGATTTGTGTCATCCAAACCACCCAGCCTGCGTAACCGGAGTTACCTGTACCAATTGTCTGGATGGTTTTAACCCCCAACTGATTGTGGCTTCTCATCTCATCGTTTTTGCGGATAACCCCATTACACAAGGCATCGAAGACCGTAAGAATAAAATTACGGCTGCCATCAACATATACCCGAATCCAACCTCCGGAATCATCAACATTCACAGCGATCAGCCGGAAATGTTTAAAAATGCCGGTATGATTATTTTCACGCCGGAAGGCAATGTGGTGGAACAACGGAACTGGAATGGCGATGATCTTGCAATTGACCTGACAGCCCTGCCAAAAGGCGTTTATTTCCTGAAAGTTCAAACCACCAATGGTGTCGGTATGAAGAAATTTTTGGTGTTGTAATTTATCCCAACACACAATATCCGTAGAGACAACGCATGCGTTGTCTCTACGCGTTTATAATGCTATCCCGTCCCAATACCGTTTGCCATAACTGCAGAACAGTTCTTCGCCGGCTTTGATTTTTCGTTTGGCGATCAGACAAACCTTGTGCTGATCATTGAGCGCTATTTTGCAATTGTTTTTGAAGCCTGAACCTGCAAAAGCTTCTGCATCATTGGCATATTTGGCAAAACCTGGCGTATCAGCCGAATCGAATATGCGGCCGTTATGCAGATTCATAAAATACTGAGCTTTCCCTTCTGAGGCCAGGTTCTTTGCCTGCACATCCGTCAGTATCCTGCCTTTATAAATGGCAACAATTTCATCCTTGTAAATATCGATGGCCGTAAACAAGCCATTACCGGAATCCGTTAACTGAGAGGAAGTTACATATAGGAAATCGGATTCCGGGAAATCAATATTGTCGTACATTCAGGACAGATCCAGTATAATTTTCAAATTCTCCTTTATTTTAGCGATGGCTTCTTTTGGAGCGATTCCGATTTTTGTCTGCAATCGTTTACAATCAATTGCCCGAATCTGATCCATCATTATATCGCAGTCTTCAGAAACATGGCTGGTGCTTTGTTTCAAATGTACCCGTAAGATCTCACTTTCAATCTGAATGTTGGTGGTAAGGGGACAAATAATAACTGAGGAATGAACCTTATTAAGCAAATCAGTCTGAAGGATGATCACCGGTCTGATCTTACCGGGCTCGGTTCCTATCGTCGGGTTTAAATCAGCAATCCAGATTTCAAATTGTTTAGCCTTCATAATCAATCACATCAAATTCATGAAGAACTTTCATCGATTCGGCAGAAACTAGTCTGGATTCATTTTCTAATTTCGATTCGATTAGCTTCCGGCTTTGAATTTTATTGTAATAATCCAGTGCTTCATTGATGTATCTGTTTCTGGATTTTTTGATCTTTTCCACCAGCAATTCCGTTTCCGCAAAGACTGCATCATCCAGTTTTAATGATAATGTTTTCATGATATACATTATTAGAGTATCACAAAAGTATATACAAAACCGCAATAAAGCAAATAATGAAAGGTTTTATTCGATCTCAATCCCATATTTATAGAGCAAGCCAGGAAGCCCGGCAACAGAAAACTTCGCTTTTTTGATGCGGTTGTTTTCCGGGTCGATCGAACAGTTGAAGGCTGATCTGAAATCGGCCTTTTCAAGAATACTGCGATCAAAGGTGGCATTGCTCAGATCACACTGGTCAAAAACAGCAGCCGTAAGATCGGCTTCTGTAAAATCAACCTCTTGCAGACTCGTGTTTCTAAAGGTGGTTTGTTTCAGCTTGCGTTTAAAAAATGAAGACAGATTCAACTGACAATTATCAAACCCGACCTGAAAAAGGAAGTCGCTGCAATCTTCAAAATGAAGGCCTAACATCTTACAGTCTTTAAACCTGCAATCTTTCAGAGCAGTCTTCCCCAATTTTGCCAGACTTAAATTACACGCAATAAATTCGCATTCCGTAAAAACAAATCCGGACAGGTTAACCTCTGAAAAATCACAGCTCTGGAAACGACAATTATCATATTCCCCTTTTTCGGGAGCGATTACTGAAAAATCAGTTTTATCGAAGGTTCTCCCTTCAAAATAGACACTGGCCATACAAATTTATTCGTTTTCGGGTTTGCCGGTTATTTTCTCCAGTTCTTTCCCATAATCAAACTGCAGATCCTCGTGGAGTAGTTTTATTTTTCGTTTAATCAGTTCAATCTGAACTGTATACATATTCAGCATCCGGGTATTTTTCTGAATGGATGGTCGCATAGCCTTCAATTTTGAACAGAAATACAATAACACTTCTATTTCTGTTTCCTTAATTCCGGAATAACGGAGCGAGCGTTTCAGTCCGGTGAGGATTTTGCGGGTACCTTTTTTTGTCAGATACCAGGTTTTCATGTTCATTTCTGCGAACTGCTGATCCATTTCCGCTTTCAGGCTTTCGACATAGGAGGCTTCACTGCCCGACTCAAACAGAAGATAGGTCAAAAGCTCCTTGTTTTCCTTTTTAAACTTTGCCATCCTCAGACACAACTCCATCCATTCGGCGGGATCGCGAAGCTGCAGTTCGGCTTTAAGTGCTTTGAGGGTTACGGCGTTCATTTAGTAATTGGTAATTGGTAATTGGTCTGGTCACCGGTCACTGGTCACCGGTCACTTTT
>CAYLTH010000084.1:0-13831 GCA_964386485.1 uncultured Bacteroidales bacterium
TTACCAATTACCAGTTACCAATTACCAGTTACCAATTACCAGTTACCAATTACCACCTACTGCTTCACAAATTTCATCGTATTCACCGCCTGCTCTGTTTTAACCGTAATGGTATAAACACCAGCCGGCAGCAATTCGGTATCGATTTGTTCCAATTGCTTTCCGTCAACAGTTTTTGTCAGCAGCAATTGTCCGGTAACCGAGCGTAGTTCAAGAACGGCTTGCCCGACGTTTCCGGCAAATTGCAGATTCAGCATGTCTGACGCAGGATTTGGATATAAAATGATACCATAAGCATCCGGATTGCTGATGCCTTCAACAACAACAATTCCGAGATTGTCGATAATTACATTATCCCCGATACCGGAAGCTGCATGAGGTTCATCATTTCTGCAGGCCGACTGGACACTGAGATAGAATGGACTCTGAGTGGGATCGAGCAGGAAAAGCCGGGTCATAAACGGATCTGCATCAGGAGTAGTCGGATTAAATGTAGAATCACCTGTAACCAGTTCATGTAAATATTCAGTGTCATTCATCATCACACGCATCCATGAATGTTTAGGCCCCGCATTGTAGGTCTGTCTTGCATCCATGGTTACAGCCCATGCTGCCCCGGTGCTGATAAATACCTGACAGGTATAAATCGTAGCCAGATGATCATCGTAAGCATAAGCCTGGTCGACGGTTGTGGTAGTTCCACTTGCTCCGGGCCAGGTGCTATTGGCACCTCCTGTCATCAATACGGCATGACTTCCGCTGAGTCCGATTCCGTTTTGAATACTGATGCGGGAATTGGAATAATCAACAAACCCTAATACTTCGAAAAAGCTTAAATCTTCAAAGTCACTGATAACCGGAGGATTCGCAATTGGTAAGGTATTGAACAGCATGGTTTCCAGACTGTCATTGTCATTAACCAGATCTTCCGGATTTAAAACACCTACCGTTACATAGTGAATTCCCGAAGTCGAAAGATTGGCCGGTGTATTGAATGTGTGAACATATTCTTCACCCGGATCCAATGTGTCTGTCAGAATTTCTGTTACATATGGCAGCATATCAACCGAAAAACGCATTGTAAAACCAAAGGCAGGCAATGGCCCTGCATTGATGACTTTAGCCTGAACTGTTTCAAGAGCTGATAACGAACAGCCGCTGAATGGACTGGTAATTTCAGAAATGGTCAGGTCAGGTGTTGCAGGATAAATCGAGAAATCATCGATGGCAATACCTTCATCGTTTTCAACATAATCACTGGCAAAACGGAAACGGAACTGAACTTTCGGTAATCCGGCAAATTGAGAAATTGAGGTTGAATAACGCATCCAGTCAGCATTATCTCCACTCCATTTTGGTGCAGGCAACGGACCATTGTTGCTGGTGTTATTGTAAAAACCTGTACCTGTTACTTTTGTCCATGGACCACCATTGTCCGAAGATTCAAGGATCATTCCATCATAGCCAAGTTCTGATTTGATTCTCAGCCATACGCCCAGAATCGGATCAGCAATACTCGTGAAATCGAAACAAGGCGAATAAACGCAGGTGTTTAAATTATCAGCGTAATTATCTGTTAATCCGGTAATCCAGACATTCATTCCGCTGTGAGCAGTGTTCATGTTTGGTTTGGCCGGAGTTCCGCTAACCCAAGCGTCTACACCACTGACAGCAGAACTAAACCATCCCGTATTTGCTGATTCAAAATCCTGGTTATAGGGGAATAAACTGATGAATGGTGTATGAGAAATCGTTTTACTGACTTCATCATTCGAAGGATCAAGGTCACCAGGGTAGGCAACACCAACCTCAATGGTATACACGCCTGGTGTACTCAGATCAGCCAGGGTGGTAAAACTGTAAACTGCAGTCTGACCTGAAGTAATAGGACCGGCAAAAATTTCATTGACAGGTGTTCCTCCGTTAATGGAGTATGATAGAGGAATGTTTGAAAGTGCACTGGCACCGGGATTACCAATTACAATGGTAATTGTTTCCATTCCCAAACCACAATTACTCACCGGACTGGTTATTGAAACCAGGTTTGCATCAACAGCCAGTTTTTCTTTGATCGTGATGTTGTCAACAATGGCATTATCGCCAACCCCATTCTGTCCGTTTGCATCATTGTATTTATTCGACGACTGCAGGGTGAGTTTAAAAATTGTCCCGGCATAGGGAACAAGATCAAAAGTACGGGTTACAAATGGATCACTTGCCTGTGTAATTGGATTGAACCAGGAATTCCCGGTATTATCCGTTAACACATCAGTATCATTAATAACTACCCTGAAATAGCTGTATGCCCAGCCAGAACTGAATTCCTGACGCAAGTCTATTTTTAATTCAGGAGCAGCAAGAGCCGTTGCATCTACCATGCAGGTAGTAACTGCATTGGCCAAATGGTCAGTATATCCAAAAGCCTGAGCAGCTGTTGTTGTGGTAGAAGAACCTCCGGGCCAGATACCGGCAAGATAACCAGCCATTTTTAATCCTGTTGAAGATTGATTTCCGACTCCGGTTTCAATGGATGCTCTGCTGTTAGCAGCGGTAATTAAACCAAAATATGGGCTGGATCCGGACTCAAAATCTTCCAGAAATGGAAAACTTGTAATGGGTAAATAATGTTTAACCATTAACCGAAGGGTATCATTTAATGAATTAATATCCTCGGGAAGTGCAGTATATGCTGTAATCAGCTCACTTGCACCCGACAGAATGGTAATCGTACCTGCAACAAAATCAACGCTGTCGCCGGGAAACAAAGTATCAGCATACATAAAGCTTCCTGCATTGCTGACAACCGGAATATTTGCCCCAAATTTATTACCGACATTCTTCAATCTGACTGTGATATCGCTATTAGCTGCAAGATTGCATCCGTTTAAAGGAGAAATCAGTTTTGTAACAGCAATATCCGGTTGTACCAGGCTAATGATTACCTGATCGATTCCGGGGTCTGTGTTTCCATTCTGGTTAGAGGTACATTTAAACCTGAAAACGCAGGTAGGAGAGGTGATATTCCCAAGTAAAATTGTGCGTTGAGCCCAGGTTGCCTGTACCGACCATTTAGCAAGGAATGTATAGGTAGTCCCACCATCTGTCGACATCCACACGGCAAGACTATCCTGACCTGCAGAATTGATATGCCAGAACCGAAGTTCTTTATCACCAGGGCTACTGAGATCAACATATGCATGTAACATACCAACTGATCCTCCGGCACATCCACTGGTATGGAAACGGGCAGAATTTGTTGTTCCCGATGCACCCGCAGGGGTATATGCACCAGTGGTCATGGCACCCCAGCCGGCAGTAGCACCATCATCATCGCGTCTCCAGGAATTGTTTCCGGTCGATGGGTCTCCTGACCAATAAGAAGAAGGGGCATCATGGGTTGAATACTTATCAATCCAGGGATTATCAAAACCTTCAATAAATGGTATTGGTGCATATTCCTGAAAAATGGTCTTTTTTATTGAAGTATCATTGGCAGGATCAGCATCAATACCCAGATTGGGCTCTTGTGTCCACACTTTTATAGTGTTTAACATCCCGGCTGAAAAATTAAAGGGACCTAAATCGATCGTGCCCGAGCTGGCCTGACTGAGGAGACTGCCGGTCCAGGGAAATACCGGCTGAACCTGACCGTTAACCGACCATCCGATGGTGGCACTGGTTAAGGCAGCAGCTCCATAATTCTTGATGGTTACTTTTACATTCTCTGTCAGAGTACTCAGGGTATTCCCGGGCGAGGTAATCGCTGCAATACCGGCATCCAATGCAGGTAAGGGTGCTATAGAAACCTCATCTAAGCCGATATCAGAGGTTCCTGCATTCGAAGTTGCCTTAAAACGGACGATACATGTCCCTGAAACGTAATTATCAAGAACAATCATTTTCTTTTCCCATCCGGAGGTAATGTAATACTTCTGCAAAAGCATCCACGAAGCTCCGGCATTTTTTGAAAAATATACTGCAAGACTATCTGTTCCGTTCAGATTCAGATACCAGAAATCCAGTTTCATGGCACCCGGACTACTTAGGTCAACGTATAATTCAAACATGCCGAATGTTCCGTTAGCACTGCTGCCGGTGTGAAAACGTGCCGAATTTGAAGTAGAAAAAGCCCCGGAAGGGGTATATGCTCCTGTAGCTACATTCGACCACCCGCCGGATAGCCCGTCACTGGCTTGTCGCCAGCTTGTATTTCCGGATGAAGGATTGTTTTTCCAATGGTTATCAGGAACATCTTTGTAATTGGCTCCGTTTATCCAAAGGGAATCAAAGGATTGTAGATAGGGGAGAGTTGCATAAAGTGGTGTGTATGGAGGTGTAAGTATACATCCGGATCCGGGGTTCCCAAAAACAACCAATCCGGTAATTGAGCCATACATCGTCGCATTTGCCGGACTGGCAGCAACCCAGTTAAGACCTTCATTATTGTCTTGTGTAGGATCGCATAAAACCATGCTCGGACCTGTTCCGGCTACGGTAACCGGCCAGGGAGATGTTGTGTAATATCGTACAGAATCTTCTATGATACCAGAAGGATTCCTTAGAACAATGGCTTCTCCGTTATTGGATAAAGATTGCCCGGCATTCCATTGAAATACCTGTGCAGTACCACCATAAAAAGCTTGATACTGAGCAGAATTTCTTGCAACGATGATGTATTCCGATGGACCGATAACAGTCACATCAGAAAAAGTGTACGTTATTCCGGCCGTAAACTGATATAATCCTACTGGCAGCGCAGTAGTACCAGAATTGTAAAGTTCCACATATTCCAGTGAATCACCGAAATTCCCTGCGGAAGGATCATTGTAATTGATCTCTGTGATTACCAGCGGCTGTGAAAAAACCATGGTAACGGAAATCAAAAGCAGTGCAAGTAATAGTAAAGCTTTTTTGTTCATAAAATTTGGTTTTGGGTTCAGAAATTGGTGCTAATATATGGAATATTATGATTGGTTTATAATGCTTTATAATTTCATTTAAAATTTATTTCTTCTCGCTGATTATGCGAGATTAATCAGATTATTTCAATACTTTTGACAGGCTATTGCGAAATTGGATGAGGCTGTATTCCGGGTTGCGGGTATTTTTCGTGTTGATCAATGTGGTCATGCTTTTGCTTGTTGCCTCCTGTCGGATATCGTCCTTACAGGGGATGCAACCCGGACTGAATGTAATTGATACGGTTTTGATGCAGCGGCACATCACCTATCTGGCATCTGATCACCTGAAAGGAAGGAATTCGCCCGGTCCTGAATTGGATTCAGCAGCAAACTATATTTCAAAAGAATTTCAAAATAGTAAAGTTACACTGCTCAATTCCGACGGTTTTCAGCATTTCAATCTTTGTACTACTGACCTGGGAGATTCGAATTCTCTGAAAATTTTTCAACAGGGTACCTGGAAGGAATTTCTATTAAAAGATGATTTTACCCCTTTTGAAAATACAGCCGATGCAACAATAACTGCAGATATCGTTTTTGCCGGATATGGGATAACAGCTCCTGAATTCAACTATGACGACTACGCCGGTATTGATGTTGCCGGGAAAGTTGTTCTCGTCTTTCGCAATGAGCCAACCATCGGCGATTCCCTGAGGGTATTCAGTGATGCAGGTGCCATAAATTTTAGTACCCTCGACTCAAAAATGAAAAACGCAGTCCGGCACGGGGCTGTCGGTATGATGATCGTTAATGAACCTCTTCAGTTTAAAACTCTAAGATCCAGAGGGTTTCCATGGCCCGCTCTCTCCAAAATTATTCCCCGGGAGGCATTAAGCATTACGCTTTGCGAGGAAGAAAAAAAACGAATACCCATGATTCATATTGGTACCGAAATCGTTAAAACCCTTTTCGGTAGCGTAGATTCCCTTAGAGTAGTCCAAAAACAGATTGATTCCCTTCTCCGGCCGCATTCTTTTTATCTCTCTGCCACGGTGAAGATTCAAAGTGATATAGTCGTTTTCAGCAAGCCCACACAAAATGTTGTAGCCTGGATCGAAGGCAGTGATAGTGTTCTGAAAAATGAAATTCTTGTCATCGGAGCACATTATGATCATATTGGTTTCAAGAAGAATGCAAAGGCTGATTCAGACAGTATTTACAATGGTGCAGATGACAATGCAAGTGGTACAGCGGGTATTCTGGCTGTTGCAGCTGCCTTTTCAAAGATGCCTGTGAAACCAAAAAGGTCTGTTGCCTTTGTAGCCTTTGCTGCAGAAGAAAAAGGACTCTTCGGCTCATCCTGGTTTGTTAATCACTCTCCCTTTTCAGATAAAAAGATTATCGCAATGCTCAACATGGATATGATCGGACGCAATGCTGATCATCTATTGTGGCTGATCGGTACCCGTGAATCACCTGACATTGCACGTATCGTTGCCCGCGAAAATTCAAAAACAGGTTTTACAATTCTCAAGGATAAAGGAACACTCATTGGTGGAAGTGATCATTATAATTTTTACAAAAAAGACATCCCGTTTATGTTCTTTTTTGCAGGATTTCATGATGATTACCATCAGCTTACCGACCATGCAGATAAAATCAATTATCGTAAAGCTGCCAATATCGCACGTCTGGTGTTTTTCACTGCCTGGCGCATTTCAAATGAAAACAGGCATTATTCCGTATTAAATTTTTAATTGCATAAATACATGACCATGAAAACAACAATGAAATTTTTTTCACTTCTGATTTTGGCAACAATCATCGGTCTTTCAGCCCATGCACAGACTCAGTATTCCCTCACCTATAAATACACCAAAGGGAAAATTGATCGCTACCAAAGCGCCACAACCTATAGCTCCAAACAAATAATGGGTGATCAGGAAATCAATGTAACAGGGACTGCAAAATCTGTAAGTCGTCTTGAAACTGAAAATGTACTCCCTGACGGTGGTGCAAGTATCCTCTACTCGCTCGAAGAAATGATTATTGGCGTAAAAACCATTGGCTTGGATACGACCATGAACCAAAAAGATCTCATTGGAAAACGATCCCGTATTATTTTGAATCGCTTCGGAAAAGAATTGTCCTCTGAACCACTTGATTCACTCGATGTGGTGGGTCTGAATATTGGTGTCGATTTTGGAGCTTCAACACAGCAAACATTTGTACTTTTGCCCGAAAATGTTGTTAAAATTGGGGATTCCTGGAATGGAAAACTGGCCGATACAACGAATATCGGAGAAGGACAGATGGTTACCAAATCCGATTACAAATATGTACTTGCCGGAAAAGAAATGAAAAATAACCATGATTGCCTCCGCTTAACCTATGAAGCATCCATCGAACTTGCAGGAAAAATGACCAATATGGGAATGGAAATGTTTCTCGAAGGCAGTGGTACTGTTGAAGGCACTGTATGGTTTGATGCCACCCTCGGGAAGATTATTGCAGATGAAACCAATTCAGGTATGGATATCAGTATCGCTCTCACCGGGCCTATGCAAATGACAATTCCCAGCATAGTTGGTGTTAAATCTTCGCGTAATCTTATCGAATAATGCGCCCTGATTTTTTTCTCTGATTTGAACTTTTGATATTGTTAAACGTTTATTTGGAAATATTAAACAAAAAATGGAAGACAGAAAAGGGGATCATATACGATTGGCTTTAAATTCTCAGACGGGATTAGATGAGTTGGATTCCCGTTTTGACTATGAGCCACTCCTGGGTTCATCCTCAATGGGAGCCTGGCTGCCATTTATTTTTTTGGGAAAAGAAATAAAGCTTCCAATGTGGATTTCGAGCATGACCGGAGGTGCTCCCGAAGCCATGAAAATCAATCAGAATCTGGCCAGAGCGGCAAATGCGCATGGTTTGGGAATGGGCCTCGGTAGTTGCCGGATTTTACTCGATAATAAAAAATACCTTCCCGATTTTGATGTCAGAGATATCATTGGCGATCATCTTCCTCTTTTTGCCAATATTGGCATAGCCCAGATTGAGAAAATGCAGGCCAGGGGTGATTCCGAAAGACTTGTTGAACTAGTCCAACTCCTGCGTGCTGATGGCCTGATTATTCATGTTAATCCCGCTCAGGAATTTCTTCAGGAAGAAGGCGATCGGCTGGAAGTACCTCCCATCGAAACCATTATCCGTTTTCTGGAAGAAGTTCCGCTTAAAACCATTGTGAAAGAAGTGGGGCAGGGTATGGGGCCGCAAAGTTTACGACAACTCCTGCAACTCCCAATCGAAGCCATTGAAACCGCCTCCTTCGGCGGAACCAATTTCGCCCGTCTTGAATTGAAAAGAAAAAACAACGAACAGGGAGCACTTCTCGAACCCCTGGCTCACATCGGCCACACAGCACCTGAAATGTTGGAAACTCTGAATGAACTGACAGACAGTGAAACAGACATAAAATGCAAACACATAATTTTCTCAGGGGGAATTAAAAATTTCCTGGATGGATATGATCTGATTTCAAGAAGTAAGCTTCCTGCCGTATTTGGACAAGCTTCCGGATTTCTGCACCATGCACGTGATTCCTATGAATCACTTGATCAATACATTACACAACAGGTTCAGGGGCTTGCCTTTGCTAAAGCCTGGCTGAAACCAAAATCAAGATAATGAAAGGACTGATATACAAAGGCTTTTCAAAGCTCTCTGAAGAAGAAAAACGCAAACTGGTCAGCCATCTGTGCGAAGAACCGGGGATTGCCGGACTCGAAATGAGTTCCTATATCGTTAAAGACCCGATCCGTCGCGAAATGTTTATGGACCTGAGCGAAAATACCATCAGCGCCTATCATCTTCCCTATGGTATTGCCCCTAATTTTGTTGTAAACGGGAATATTTACCACGTTCCCATGGTTACAGAAGAAAGTTCTGTTGTGGCTGCTGCTGCCAGTGCTGCCCGCTTCTGGGCTGAACGGGGTGGCTTTGTTGTGAAAGAACTGAAAACAACCAAACTCGGTCATGTTTATTTTCAGTGGTATGGTGATGATACGATTCTTTTCCAGACCTGGCCTTCTCTTAAATCAACGCTGCTGGCACGGTTAAAATATGTTACGGCCAGCATGGTACAAAGAGGTGGAGGAATTACCAGTCTCGAATTGGCCGACGACCGTCATAAAACCGAAAAACTTTTCCGGCTCGTGGTCGAATTTGACACGGTTAATTCGATGGGAGCCAACTTTATAAATACCTGCCTCGAGGAACTCGCCCAGGGATTGGATGCAGCCCTGAATACCGGTAAATCTTCTGAAGAAAATCCATGCAGGGTCGTTATGTCGATCCTGAGTAATTATGTTGAGAATTGTACTGTAACCGTTGAAGTCGGTTGCCCGGTGCGCAATCTCCAGGGAATCACTGTTGGGATGACACCCCGTCAGTTTGCCCGGAAAGTAGATCTTGCCTATGCCATCGCCTGGAATGATGTCTACCGTGCTACAACGCACAATAAAGGCGTTATGAATGGGGTTGATTCCGTGATCATCGCCACCGGTAACGACTGGCGGGCTGCCGAAGCCGGTGCCCATGCCTTTGCCTCCCGCGACGGGCAATACCGCGCACTCAGCCGCTGTGAACTCACCGACGATACAATCCGGATCTGGCTGACCATTCCACTGGCTGTGGGTACGGTCGGAGGGATTACAAATCTGCATCCGCTGGCAAAAAAATCACTCGAAATCCTGGGTAATCCTACATCAGATGAGCTCATGGCCATTATTGCCTCTGCCGGTCTGGCCAGTAATTTTGCTGCAGTGCAAAGTCTTGTGACAACCGGGATTCAGAAAGGACATATGAAATTGCATCTTGTCAATATTTTCAATGCTTTGGGAGCTACACCTAAGCAGCGCCAACTGGCTACTGATTATTTTCAGGGTCAGAAAGTGAGTTTTGCAGCCGTAAAACAATTTATCGATGAGCACAAATAAAAACCTCCGGGCAAACGGCAAATTGCTGATCAGTGGCGAATACCTTGTGATGAACGGGGCTGTTGCACTGGCATTCCCGGTTCGCTTCGGTCAGGAACTGAATATCAGCCCGATAAACGACCATATATTAAATTGGGTCAGCAAACAGGATAAAGAAACCTGGTTTTCGGCCACATTTAACATGGAGAATTTATCTGTTATTAAAACATCCGACTCAGGTATTGCTTCTTCACTTTGGCGTATCCTACAGGCCGCACGTTCTTTTAATCCTGAATTTCCCTTGTCAGACAAAGGGTGCAATGCAACCATCACTGCTGATTACCCGCTTGAATGGGGCCTTGGAAGCAGCTCCACTTTGATTTCCCTCATTGCCAGATGGGCAGAAGTGGATGAATATTCGCTTTTCCGCATCATTTCAGGAGGTTCAGGTTATGACCTCGCCTGTGCAACCCGCAATGCTCCCTTTTTCTATCAGCTGGTAAATGAAGAACCCACCGTTTCGTTTGTTGAGGTAGGCGACGGTCTCAAAAAACACGCCATCTTTGCCTTTCTTGGAAATAAACAAAACAGTCAGCAGGAAATCGAACGCTACCGTAAATCAGATGCCCCGCCACAGCGCATTATTGACCGGGTTTCGGAACTCGCTGCTGAATTTTGTAAAGCAAACGATGCCGGTGATCTGATCGAAGTTATGGAAGAACATGAATACCTCATGTCATCCGTTCTCAAAAAGCCCATCCTGCTACACGAACGCTTCCGGAATTTCCCCGGAGCCGTAAAGTCGCTGGGTGCCTGGGGAGGTGATTTTGCCATGTTTACAGCCGATAAACCCATCGATGAACTCAGAATCATGCTTAAAAATTTAGGGATTACAACTGCATTTACCTGGGACGAGCTAAAAATCACGGAATGAGTCGCGAAATCGCTGAAATACGGAATGAAGTAAAAAGCTGGAAGGCAATTCAGGTTTCCGAGGCAAAATCGGCCTACCGGAGTCCTTCGAATATTGCCCTGCTGAAGTATTGGGGTAAACGCCCCAACCAGCTCCCGGCGAATCCTTCATTGAGTTTCAGCCTTTCGAAAGCCTATACAACGACATATCTTAACGCAGCCTTTCGACCTGCTTCCCCTGGTATTTCAGGGATTAACAACAATCCGGATCATCCTTTTCTGAAGAAAATTCAGCCTTTCTGGCAATTCCTGCTTCAGGAAATACCCCTTCTGAATGCCTTTCAGATTGATATTAAAACCGAAAATACCTTTCCGCATGGAGCAGGAATTGCCTCGTCGGCTTCCGGATTCAGTGCCCTGGCCCTGGCAGCCCTAAACATCGCTCAAACCCTCAGTGGATACAGCCTTCAGAAGGACGAATTTCTGAAATACGCATCCTCTCTGGCCCGTATGGGTTCAGGGAGTGCCGCCCGATCTGTGTATCCGGGTTTTACAGTATGGGGTTCATCATCTGAATATACAGGCAGTTCCGACCTTTTTGCCATCGATATCAATGCCTTAATTCACCCTGAATTCAAGAATCTGCAGGATACCATCCTACTGGTATCAGCCAGCGAGAAAAGCCTGAGCAGTACACATGGTCACGGACTCATGAAAGGACATCCTTTTGCAGATGGACGCATCAGCCAGGCATTGTCCAACCTCAATCTTTTCCACAAAGCACTGGGTGAAGGCGACTTTGACCTCCTGGCAAACCTCTCCGAAAACGAAGCTCTCAGCCTGCATGCCTTAATTATGAGTTCTGCAGGTGGTCACATCTTACTTGAACCCGCCAGCCTCGAACTCATCCGACGCATTCGACTCGCCAGAAACCATGGCCTCGCTGTTTTTTTTACCATCGATGCCGGCCCCAATATTCACCTCATTTACCCCGAATCCATAAAGGAGACAGCATTAGCTTTTATCCGTAATGATTTATATGATATCTGCCCTGAAAACAAAATCATTTTCGATTCTGTGGGTTCAGGACCTTTAAAACTCAATGATTTCTTCTAATTTTGCATCCCGGATGATACAACGCAATCCATCATATTACGCAAAACTGCTTTTATTTGGCGAATATTCCATTCTCCTGGGCTCCTCAGCCCTAAGCATTCCATACAGTCATTTCAGAGCTGAGTTCAGCTTTATTCATGAAGACAAATATACCGACCTTGAACTGGCCGTCGAAAGTCAGCGCCTGCTTACCGAATTACTCGTAGCGCTTGAAAAATCAGGGAACTATAACGAAATTCTTGATCTGCCGCGATTTCGGAAAGAACTGGCCAACGGTATCTACCTCGAATCAACCATTCCGCATAGCTATGGATTGGGAAGTTCCGGAGCGGTAGTAGCCGCTGTTTATACCCGCTATGCCCTGAAAAAAGTTTCCAATACACGCATCAGTGTAAAAGAGATGGAAAAACTCCGGAAAATCTTTGCCAGCATCGAGTCCTTTTTTCATGGTACCAGCTCCGGGATAGACCCGCTTGCAATTTATATTAGTCAGCCCTTACTCATTGGCAACGACAGCAAGCCCTCGGTTGTAGGGATTCCCCGTAAATGGCAAAGTGATCGTACCGCTATTTTTCTGGTCGATACAGGTGGACCCGGAAAAACAAATCCTCTCGTTCCCATTTTCCTTGAACAGTTTGCCCCCAATGGAACAGTTACTCCCGAAGCCCGCGAATATGCCACCCTTACAGATCAGTGTATCCGCCATCTGCTGAATGGAAATATCAATGAATTCTGGCAGAATCTTCATGAATTATCGGCCTTTCAGCTCACCCACCTTCAGAAAATGATCCCGGAAAAGATGATGAAAGCCTGGAAAGCCGGACTCGAAAGCGGTTCATTGATTATGAAACTTTGTGGCTCTGGTGGCGGAGGATTCCTGACAGCCTTTGCACCCGATCATAGCAATGCACTAAAATTCCTGAAAAACAACCATTTACACCATATTCCTGTCTATATGGCAACCCATTGATAAAACCCTAGTTTCTGAACATAAACCCAAAATTACTGTTCGATGCGCACGTTCCTTCTTTATTTCGTTTTAAATCTGACCGTCCTCGTTTCCTTTGGACAAAATCAAGGTAAAATTAATTTTGGTGATGGTCATAGCGGTGTATTCCTTTTTGATTTCGGTGAGTTGTCCATGCGAACAGGCCAAACTGCACGTGATTGGCTTAACCCGAAACTAAACAATGAAACACTGGGGAGTCAGTTTCTGGATGATTTCTTCTCCAAAGGCAAACTGATCCTGAAAAGCGATACTATGGTCGAGGGAGTGGAAATGCGGTATAATGTTTATGCAAAACATATTCAGTTTAAGTTGCCAAAAGATACTCTGATCCTTATTCATCCGGAGAAAGTAAGAACCCTGACCTTCAACGGGCGAACGTTTATTTATGATGATTTTATAAATGGAGTATCAACAGGGAAGGACTATTTTGAAATCCTGTCCGATGGCAATTGCCGCCTGCTCTTATACCGCGAGATCAAGCTGTTGAAGAAAAATCCGCCTCTCACACCCATGAGTCCGGGTACCGATTTCGACCGGCTTGATTTATTAGAAAGTTTCTATCTGCAACGCAAAGGAGCTCCTGCGACCTTCGTTAAATCAAACCGCAAAAGCATTCTCGCTTTCCTCTCCGATCATCGTGCAGACCTCGAACGCTTCCTCGAAAAAGAAAAAATCCGCTTCGATCAGCAAGCCGATCTTGTAAAACTTATAGATTATTATAATAGCCTTTGATGAGGGCCGGTGTTCGGGTGTTATACCTTGACTTTCAAGGTCTTATTGACTGAACTTACGTAAACGATGCTGTTACGAGACCTGGAAAGTCTCCCGGCTGGTACATTGGTAGTCTGGTAGACTGGTAGATTTTCGCATTTGGCCTCCCATCGGGGAAATGCCTGAAATTGCATATGTCT
>CAYLTH010000085.1:0-4631 GCA_964386485.1 uncultured Bacteroidales bacterium
CCTTTTCCCTTTTACCTTTTCCCCCTCTTTTTCGTATTTTTGCACCATAGACCCTATCCCATGGAACAACTGAACCGATTAAAGAACTGCTGGAACCTGCTGTATCCGGAGGTGTCAGATCGTATACTCGACAGCTTTATAAAAAATCTCGAACCCTATCGAAAACTGGATCAGCGACTCGAAGATGCCGAATGGTACAAAGATGCTGTAGTGTATTCGCTGTATGTTGATTTATTTAACCATGATTTTGCCGGATTGCGCGAAAAATTGCCCTATCTGCAGGATCTGGGGGTGACCTGCCTCTGGCTGTTGCCGATCCTCGACTCTCCCGGACGGGATGCAGGGTTTGATATTTCGGATCATTATTCTGTCCGGCCTGATCTTATTGGCGCCGGGAAAAGTCAGGATGAATTTGCCGGATTTGTTGCCGAAGCCCACCGCTTTGGGATCCGGCTGATCTTCGATGTAGCCATCAACCATACATCCAACCAACATCCCTGGTATCTTGAATCCCGGAAATCGGCTGATAATCCGTACCGGCAATATTATATCTGGAGTGATACCACCGATCGCTATGCCGCTGCCCGCCTCATTTTTAAAGGAATCGAAGAAAGCAACTGGGAAAAAGACGGGGAACAGTATTTCTTCCACCGCTTTTTTAATTTCCAGCCCGATCTGAATTACCGAAACCCGGAAGTTTTGTTTGCCATGTGCCGGGTATTGCTCTACTGGCAACAGATCGGCATCGACGGCTTCCGGGCAGATGCGATTCCGTACTTATGGAAAGATGAAGATACGGATTGCGAAAACAGACCGATGACGCATGTGGTCGTGAAGTTCTTCAGAGCGGTGCTCGATTATTGCAAGCCGGGCACGATATTGCTGGCCGAAGCCTGCCAGTTGCCTAATAAAGTAGTCGAATATCTGGGAGAAGGGGATGAATGCCATGCTGCATACCATTTTCCGCTGATGCCCCGCGTATTTAAAGCCCTGGCTGCGCAAAACAGCAGCAGTATCCTTCAGGTTCTTAGTCCTGAGGTTACTCCGGCCATCCCGCCTTCGACCCAATGGTTTACTTTTTTACGCTGTCACGATGAACTCAGCCTCGAACTAGTGTATGTGACCGAAGAGGAGCGGAGTTTCATCCATAAACAGTATTGTCATCATCCGGATTGGGATTTCCGCCAGGGCGAAGGAATATCGGCACGTCTGGCCGATCTCATGCAACAGGATCCGGCCCGCATCCACCTGGCGTATTCCATGATGCTCAGTCTGCCCGGAACGCCGGTGATTTATTACGGAGATGAAGTGGGCAAACGCAATGACCATGCCTATTACGAGGAAGCCATCCGGCTAAACGGTAAGGATGATACGCGATTTCTGGTGCGCGGACGCATGGACTGGGCGGAAATCGGACAGGATCTGAATAATCCCGACTCCTTTCCCGCACGGGTTAACCGCAAGCTGAAGAAAATGATCTCTGTACGGCGGCAATCCAAAGTATTTGGCCGCGGCAGCATCGAATTTCTCCATACCGACGAACGTTTGCTGGCCTTCCGCCGCGAATATGGCAATGAAAAATGGATATTTGTGCACAATTTATCGGAGACAGAGCTTCCCTGGAGCCCGGAAGGCGGCACCGAAATGTTTGGTCAGCCTGTTCAGGGAGTGATTGAAGGACGCGGTTTTCGATGGATTCGTTTAATGGATTAAGAACAATATTGTATGAAGAATTTTGATTTCGACGGAGTGGTTTTCGACCTCGACGGGGTGATTACCCAAACGGCTCTGGTGCACAGTCGCGCCTGGAAAAAGATGTTTGATGATTTTTTACTGACCTATAGCCAACGGAATAAGATGCCATTTGCGGAATTCCGGCACGAGTCCGATTACCTGGTCTATGTCGACGGGCGTCCGCGCTACGAAGGGGTACGAACCTTTCTCGAATCGCGGAATATCCACCTCGAATATGGTGATCCGTCGGATGATGGCGTTGAAGAAACGATCTGCGGCCTGGGAAACAGGAAGAATGCGGCTTTTAATGAGGTGCTGGAACGGGAAGGGGTACAAACCTATCCTTCCACGGTTATGTTTATGGAGAACCTGCGCCAGGCGGGCCTTCGTGTGGGGGTAGCTTCCTCCAGCAAAAATTGCGAGGCCGTTTTGATCGCTGCCGGGCTCACGCATCTGGTCGAAACCCGCGTTGATGGCGTTGTTTCGGCTGAAACCGGTTTGAAAGGGAAACCCGAGCCGGATATTTTTCTGACTGCAGCAGCCAATCTGGGCATCAAACCCGATCGTTGTGTCGTGGTAGAAGATGCTTCCTCGGGAGTTGCGGCAGGACGCAAAGGAAATTTTGGTTTGATACTTGGTATTGCCCGTGAAGAAAATCAAAATGAACTGCTGGAAAATGGTGCTGATTTTGTGGTGGAAGATCTGGACGAAATCAGCATGGAAAGTATAAATGACTGGTTTACAAAAGGAAAGGTCGATGATTCCTGGATACTGACCTATCATGGCTATGATCCGCTGAAGGAGAAAAGCCGCGAGTCGCTGCTGACTACAGGCAACGGATACCTCGGAACACGGGGTGCCCGGGAGGAATGCAGTGCCGGAGCCACCAATTATCCCGGAACCTATATGGCGGGACTCTATAACCGCATGATTACAAATATCTCCGGGAAAGATATTGAAAATGAAGATTTTGTCAATATCCCCAATTACCTGCCGGTCAGTTTCCGGATAGAAGAAGGGGATTGGTTTGATGCGGATTCTTTCAGGGTCGTTTCGATGACCCGCCGGCTCGATTTCAGAACCGGATTGCTGAGCCGGATTACGGAAGTGGAGGATGAAGCCGGCCGGAGAACCCGGATCCGGCATGAACGCTTTGTTTCCATGCACCAGCCGCACCTCATTTGTATGCGGTTTACAGTAACTCCCCTGAATTATTCTGCCCCGATCAGTCTGCGTTTCGGACTCGATGGCAGCATCATCAATGCAGGTGTGGATCGGTATAAAAGTTTGAATCAGAAGCAATTAAAGCCAATATATGCGAATGTGGAAGGCTTGCAGCAGCACCTGGTTGTTGAAACCACCCAAAGTGCGGTGCGCATCGCGCTGACTGCCGAACATCAGATCCGGGTAAACGATGAAAAATATGCCTGTACTCCTTTCCATGAAGTGAATACCGATACTGTTTTTACGATCGTGGACGTGGATGTGGAACCGGGAATGTCGGTTCAGCTGGAGAAATGCATCGGCATCTATACCTCAAAGCAGGGCGATTCGCTTGATCCCCAACGGGATGCCACAGACGCAGTGCGTAATGCAGGCGGGTTCGACCGTCAGTTGATCCTGCAGGGTGAAGCCTGGGTACAAATCTGGGATAAGGTAAAGATCGACATCAGTGGCGACCGCCTTTCGCAGAAGCTGATCCGTTTGAATACCTACCACATGGTGGTTTCGATGTCGCCACATAATGTAAACCTGGATGCATCGGTCACCGCGCGGGGTTTGCATGGGGAAGCCTACAGAGGTCACATATTCTGGGATGAGATTTTCGTTATCCCCTGGTACAGCCTTGTTTTACCGGATGTTGCGCGTTCGATGCTGATGTATCGCTACCGCCGGCTTGATGCAGCCCGGAAATACGCGGCAGATCATGGCTTCAGGGGTGCGATGTTTCCCTGGCAGAGTGGGTCCGACGGACGCGAAGAAACCCAGGTCATTCACTTAAATCCTTTGTCGGGTCAGTGGGATCCGGATTACAGTTGTCTGCAGCGCCATGTTTCACTGGCCATTGCCTACAATACCTGGCAGTATTATCATATTACCGCTGATGCCGGTTTCATGCAGCAGTACGGAGCGGAGATGTTTATTGAAATTGCCCGTTTCTGGGTAAGCAAAGCGGTCTGGAATGAAGAAACGCACCGCTATGATGTCCCCGGTGTGATGGGACCGGACGAATTTCATGAACATACACCCGGTTCGCCTGAAGGCGGACTCACCAACAATGCCTACACCAATCTGATGCTGGCCTGGATGCTCAGCAAGTTGCCTGAAGTTTTTAAGTTGGGCGGTGAGGAAGTAATTCAGAAAACGGGCATTGGCAGTGATGAGCGGGCCCGGATGTCGGATGTAGCCGGAAAACTGACCCTGCACATCGATGAAAACGGCATTATTGCCCAGTATAAGGGGTACTTCGATCTGGAAGAGCTGGATTGGGAAGCCTATCGGACAAAATACAAGAATGTTTACCGCATGGATCGTATTCTGAAGGCCGAAGGGAAGAGCCCTGATCAGTACAAAGTATCGAAACAGGCGGATCTGTTGATGACATTCTATAATCTGGATAAAAAGACCGTGGATGGTTTGTTGCAGAATCTCGGGTATGAGCTTCCTGCCGATTATCTCGAACGCAATCTCCGGTATTATCTGGCGAGAACCTCGCACGGATCAACTTTAAGTCGACTGGTGCATGGCAAACTGGGGTTGATGGCTGGTGATCCTGATTTGGGCAGGGCTTTATATTTTGATGCTCTGGCCAGTGATTATATTGATATTCAGGGAGGTACTACTGCAGAAGGGATACATGCCGGTGTGATGTGCGGAACTTTGTTTGAAGCCATGAC
>CAYLTH010000085.1:4731-11286 GCA_964386485.1 uncultured Bacteroidales bacterium
CGCTTTCGGGATTCGTATTTTTGTATACTTCTTTCCCTTGCATATCCATTACAAAGATTTCGTCAACCGATGAATCAAGATTTGAAATCATGAACTCACCCTGACAAGGATTCGGACCAACAGTCGTTTCCAATGCCTGATTCATATCGCCGATACCCACATTGCTGGGTACAACTACCATTTGTGATAAGGTTACAGGACCCGGGTTATCTTTGGCAAAAGCACCATAGAAAATCACCGTACCTGTTGAAGCTGCGGGGGCGGTCCAGTTGAATGTCCAGGTATTGGTGGTTGTATTGGCCTGATTATGGGTTACATACTTGCCATTTCCAACAAGATTGTTGTTTGTTCCTGCAACCAGGGTTCCTACTTTGGTTCCCATGCTGTTTTCGGCTGTTACCTGAAAACCGTATTTGCCACTGCCGGTAAGACTGTTGGTAGCGGTGATCTGATAGGTTGTTCCGGCAACATAACCGGAAGCAGGAATATTGGAGGTGATCCAATTCAGAGAGAGGGTGGGAGTACCGCCATGACAGCTGGTGCAATTTGATCCCATATCACCGATTGATCCGGTCATTCCGGCAGGAGCACCACCGGGTGACATAATTTCGAATGCACTGAATGCCGTTGCTAATGAGGCTAATCCAATAACAATAAATAGTCTGTTTCTTTTCATAAAATTTGTTTTTTCAAAATACTAAACGGTTGAAAACTTCTTTTGTTTGTTTATTTAGACTAAATAGAAATAATATGGTTGCCCGGGGTTAAAATATTTTTTTTTTAACAGAAATATTCCTGCAACTTTGCAGGAATGGAAGAAGGATTGGCAAACATAAGCAGCCCGAACCGCCTGGTTTACATTTCGATGGGGAAATATAATTACCATCGGCAGACCATAGCTTCTATTCTTACGGCTGCCTGGTTTTTGCAGACAGATAATTCACAGGGTATCAGGATAGTATTGTATACAGATCAACCCGAAACAGCCAGGCGATACTTATCCCTTTTTCCATTTGTTAAAATCATTCCGCTTACGGATATGCAGATTCGGAAGTGGCGTGGTCCGTACAATTATATATTCCGCGTTAAGATTATGGCTATTCTGGATGCCATGGAAAACGGGGATGGAAAAGTGCTTTATCTTGACGGGGATACATTTATTCGTGTACATCCCGCACTGCTTTTTGACAGGATTACTGCCAATCAGGTTCTAATGTACCGGAATGAAGGTCAACTGGGTGATGAATCCATTGTAGACTGGGGACTTATCCGAAATAAAATTCCATTTTTGAATCTGATGCTGGATGGAGTTAAATTCCCTGTTCAGAAGGAAGACTTTATGTGGAATGCAGGAGTAATTGGAATACAGAGTATTCATAAAGAATTGATTGAGAATGTATTGGAGTTGACAGATCAATACTGTAGCCAGACAGATGTTAACCAGTATCATCAGGATCAGCTTATGTTTTCAATCCTGTTCGATCGGACACTTAAACTCCGGGCAGCTGAAGATCTGGGAATCTATCACTATTGTTATTATCGTCAGAAGGGGAATGCTGACCGGATTCTGAAACATTTGTTTTCGACGTATTCCGGAACTGCTGTTACTGAACTTACACAACGACTCCATGAAACCGGTTTACTGCCTGTATCGATAGATCCGTTACCTGTTCCGTTTTGGAAGATTCCATTTATATTTCTGCACAAACGTGTTATTGGTCTGAGTCTTGCTATTGACCGGGTACAAAAGAGCGGACGGATCATGAGTTTTTTCGAACGGGGCAGGAAATACTAGCATTTTCTTACCTTTACACATTCATGACAAGGAATTTGAAACGCATAGCCGGAATACATTTTTTTGTTTTAATGTGTCTGATGATACTTAGCTCCTGCATGAGTACCCATGAGCAGGGGCAGCGTCTTTTACTCCGGAGTAATCGCATAAAAGTTGACAAACCCTATATTGTACCCTCTGATCTGGAGAGTTTTATAACGCAGAAACCCAGTCGCAGATTCCTGCTTTCGACAACATGGAATAAACGAGTGTATGAGCAGACATTGACTGGTAAATCGACCCGTTTTAAACGCTGGGTGAATAAGGAGATTGCCCGAAAACCGGTGTACCTCGATACCAACCTGAGCAATCAAAGTTGCCGCCAGATCAAATTATATCTGCATAATATCGGACATTTTGACGCCCGGGTTTCCAAACGGGTAAAATTGAACAGGCGAACGGCCCGTGTCGACTACCGGATTCTTGCCGGCGAACCCTACCGGATCCATTCGTTGCAATGGGTCATTCCGGATTCTGCGATAATGTCGCTTTTTAACAACTCCCCGGAGAAAAGCCTGCTAGCGGAAGGTGATATATACAATGCCTATACGATGGATGCTGAGCGGGGCCGGGTTACTCTTTTATTAAAGCAGAACGGCTATTTTGCCTTTGCCAAAGAGTATATTAATTTCAAAGTTGATACAAATTTGAGTGGTAATGAACTGCTTGTCAAAGCTTTTATTTCTAATCCAGACACCAATGATTTGGGGAAAGGTGATGATGGGAAGCATGCCAGGTACGATATTGGTGACATTCGTATATTTCCGGATTATGATCCCTATACCGGACAGGATACAACTGCTGATACCAGTCAGTATTATGATGGTACAGGAGAAAAAGAGGGTCAGAAATACGAATTTATTAGCTCAAATCCCATGCGCTTAAAGCAAAGTGTTGTGGCAGGATCTTTATTTATCCGGTCCGGAAATCTGTTTAATATCAGAGATCTGGATCAGAGTTACAATCGTTTGGATGAGCTGCAGTATTTTCGGTATATCAAATTCAACCTGAAAGAAAAGCTTCAGGATACTGTCAGGGATCCCCGTGCAAACAAGATCCTGGATTGCACAATACAGCTTTCGCCCAATCCCATTCATTCATATTCCATTGTGGCAGAGGGAACGAACTCAGGAGGAGATCTGGGTCTGGCTTCCAATTTTATTTATCAGAACCGCAATCTTTTCAGAGGAGCAGAGCAATTCACGCTGACATTTAAAGGGGCTATGGAGGTTCAGAAACGACTCGGATCGCTGGTTGACCAGAATACCGACCGTTTTTTTAATGCTTTTGAAACCGGGATTTATGCACGATTATTGATTCCCAAATTTCTTTTGCCGGTAGATCCATCCATTTTCAGCAAATATTTCCGGCCAAAATCTACACTGAATGCCGGATTTAATTATCAGGAACGCTTTTCATATAAACGCTATCTGATGGAAGGTTCATTCGGATATGAATGGCGGGAATCCAAAACAAAAAAGCATATTTTTAATCCTTTCGAAATCAGCAGTATCAGTATTTTTCCGGATACCACTTTTGTTCAGTATCTCGATAGTATCAATGATGACCGCTTGCGGGATCAGTATACGGATCATTTGATTATGTCGTTGAAATACAGTTTCGTATACAATACTCAACAGATTAATAAAAAGGATAATTTCCATTATTTCAGAGCGGATGTAGAGGTTGCCGGTAATTTCATGAATTTGATGAATCAGTTTCTGGATGGGAAAAAGGATGAAAACGGGAATTATATCTTATTTGGCTTACGCTATTCACAGTATTTAAAATCGCAGGCTGATTTCCGCTATTACAATATTTTGGGCAAAGGCACCATGGTTTTCAGGGCTGCAGCAGGTTTTGGGATACCCTACGGAAATTCTGACGGACTTCCTTTTGATAAAGGATTTTATGCCGGCGGGGCGAATGGTATGCGGGGCTGGCAAATCCGGTCGCTGGGCCCGGGTTCGGTGAGTGCAAACCTGAATACACTGAATACAGAGCGGATGGGAGAAATCCAGCTGGAGTCCAATCTGGAGTATCGTTTTCCGATTGCTTCCTTTTTTCACGGGGCATTATTTACCGATGCCGGGAATATCTGGTTATTAAAACCAAATGACCAATATCCGGGAGGGGAATTTAGAAACGATTTGTTTTACAAGGAGTTAGCATTGGATGCGGGTTTCGGGATTCGTCTTGATTTTGGTTTTTTTGTGTTTCGTTTTGATGGAGCCATTCCTGTTTATGATCCGGCCCTGGATGTTGGCAAACGATGGATCCGGCCACGTTACGCCAATCTTACTGATGTTATGTGGAATCTTGGTATTGGTTATCCCTTTTAAATCATGCCGGATCCTAAACATATTGCGGCTATGCTGCTTCGTCAGTTTCCTTATCAGCCAACAGTTGGTCAGCTGCATTTTATTGACAAATTGTCGGCCTTTCTCAATACCCGGCAGGAGCGACCGGTATTTGTACTCAAAGGTTATGCAGGAACAGGGAAAACTACACTGGTGAGTTCGCTCGTAAAAATTCTGCCATATATCAATATGCAAAGCGTGTTGCTGGCTCCAACGGGTAGGGCAGCCAAAGTTTTATCGTCCTATTCCGGAAAAACAGCGCATACCATTCACCGGAAAATCTATTTTTGTGTAACATCAGCCGAAGGTCAGATTAAAATGACGCTTATGCCGAATCCGCATAAGAATACTGTTTTTATCGTGGATGAAGCCTCTATGGTGCCTGACGGACCATCGGCAACTGATACCTTCCGGGGACCCAATTTACTGGAGGACCTGATTACGTATGTGTTTTCGGCAGAGAACAATTTTTTATTGTTTATCGGTGATCAGGCTCAGTTACCCCCAGTCGGGATTAGTCAAAGTCCGGCCCTCGATCTGAATTATCTTAAAAACAGTTTTTCGCTGGCGATTGATTCTATTGAATTACAGGAAGTTGTCAGACAGGCCAAAGAATCAGGTATTTTATCGAATGCTACCCGGATTCGGGAGAAAATACAAATGGAAAAGGTAGAGCTTCCCCTTTTTCATACCACCGGTTTTCCTGATGTTATCCGCCTGAATGGCAGTGACCTGGAGGAAGTATTGAATGAATTTTACAGCCGGGGGGGAAGTGAAGATTCGGTGGTGGTAACCCGCTCGAATAAACGGGCGAACATGTTTAACGACGGAATCAGGGCCCGCATATTATTCCGGGAAAATGAACTTGAAGCCGGTGATCATCTGATGGTGGTTAAAAATAATTATTTCTGGCTGGGAAAGGAATCGAAGGCAGGATTTATTGCCAACGGGGATGTTCTGGAAGTACTAACCGTAAAACGACGATTTGAAATCTATGGATTTCAGTTTGCCAGCGTAACGATTCGTCTGGTTGACTATCCTGAAGAAAAAGATATGGAGGTATTGCTTTTACTCGATACACTGCATTCGCTTACACCCAGTCTGTCGCAAGCCGACAATAACCGATTGTTCAATGAGGTTTTGCAGGATTTTACAGATATTCCCAATAAGCGGGCACGACTCGATAAGGTTAAAAATTCGGAACATTTCAATGCCCTGCAGGTCAAGTTCTCCTATGCGCTGACCTGTCATAAAACGCAGGGTGGTCAATGGGAGAATGTAATTGTAGATCAGGGATATGTCACCGATGAGATGATGGACAATGATTATCTGCGATGGATGTATACAGCCGTTACCCGTGCTACGAAGAAACTGTATCTTCTGAATTTTGATGCGAAATATTATGAGGAATCGTAAACCAGAACACTGAACCGACATCCGGTTTACTTTCCACACCGATTTCACCTCCAAGTAACCCGACAAATTCCTTACACATCAGTAATCCCAGACCTGTACCGGGTTCTTTTGCTGTTCCCAGCCGCTGAAATTTCATATCGATACTGAAAAGACCTGCAATTTCGTCCTGAGGAATCCCAATACCGTTATCAGCAACTTCAAACCGGATATGTTGATTTAGTCGATTGGCTTTTAGGGTAATGACGCCACCAATGCGGCTGAATTTTATTGCATTATTCGTCAGGTTTAGCAGGACTGATTTAAGAATATCAGGATCTGTAAAGATTTGAAGAGATTCATCGGATTCATCATTCAGGCTTTGGTTTTTTGCTTCAGCCCGGCTCAATAAAACTACACACACCTCCTGTAATATCCCTTTAATGTTGATTTCAGCAGGATGAACTTCTACTTTGCCGCGCTGAAATCGTGTCCAATCAAGTAAATTGACTAATAAATTAAATGTATTATGACTGCTTCTTTTGAGGCTGTTAACCATTTTGTGTTTCGCCTCTTCATCATATTTTTCAAAGTTTTCATCCAGTTCGGTGAGGATTCCCAACAGCCCGCTGAATGGGGATCTCAAATCATGGGCAATAACAGAATAAAGCTTTGCTTTGGTCTGGTTTAACTCATACAATTCATTATTTTTCTGATCTAAAACCTGATTCAGTGCCCTTTGTTTGCGGTTATTTCGGGCAATAACAAGAAACAACAGAGAACCCAGGACCAGTATTATAGCTGCTATAACTACGAATAACTGCTGATTCTGGATCGTTTTATGCTTAATTTTTATGTCTTTTTGCAGCAACAGGTTTTCATTTTCTTTTTGTTGCAGTGCATTGGTGAACATGGCTTCAGCAACTTTGCGTCTGACCTCTGTATTTCCCAGCGTATCCTGCAATGTGG
>CAYLTH010000085.1:11386-13761 GCA_964386485.1 uncultured Bacteroidales bacterium
CTTGTTCTGATACCAGTAACAGATTCCTATGCCATTGATACTGTTGATTATCCCATTCGTGTAATTGATTTTCTGTGCAAGATCCTGTGCCTTGCTGAATTGAATAAAGGCAGTATCGAGATTCCGTTTCAGATATGCTTTGGCATATTCGATTAATAAATTAACCCGGGCAGTATCCTGAACCTTCGGGTTTTCCAGCAGGCGCGACAGGCTGTCGACAGCTGATTTTTGCTGACCTGCAACATTATAAAAGAAGAAGAATACTAAAATAATCAGGGATATTGTACGGATTTTCATCGTATCATATTAATACCCTGGAGACCATTCCCGGATACCTACGAAATTATGAAATAAAGCAGGAAAAGTCTATCAAAAAGAAATAATAGTAAAAAATAATCTATTAAGCTTTTAATAAAGCTAAGCCATTATTAATCAGCGTTGTAAGATTTGGATGGTATCGTTTTATCAGTTTAAGGTTTTCCTGAAGAACCTGATGTAAACGGTTATCTCGCGGAAGTAATTCCAGAATATCGAGGCGTATCAGCCAGTCTGCCGGATAATTCATTTCCAGCGTATGCCAGATATTGGTAAGGTCTTCTTCGTCAATCGCTTTGCTACGGTATTCTGCAACCCGTTCATAGAGTTTGTGAAGCTGGAGAGCGCTGTCCGAATGCTGGATTTTATGCGTTTTTTCGACAGGAGCAGGATAAGACAAACCGAATGCATGCGGATCGGCGGGTCCGTTGTATGCTGAAACAATCTCAGCACCCAGCGCCATGTCGAAATCACCCCATTCGGGCAGGAATAGTTTCTGATCGCCCAATTCTACTGTGCAATCAGTAAAACTCATAATGAGGTTTTTGCCGTTTTTATCGACAATATTTTTCAGAAGACCTTCAACCCGGATGCCGCTTTCAAAGATTAATTCGGCTCTTTTGCCTTTGAAAATACTGATAGTTTCGAGATCATCCATACTTAAGCCTTCAAGTGGCCAGCGATACCCGGCCAACAGTCCTACCGGGGAACCAAATCCCTCGGCATGGTTGGTTTTCCCGTGATTGTACAGCACTTTATCCCGATAATTCAGTGTTGTAGGCCCGGTAGTTTTAAAATAGGCTGGTTTACCGTTAACTTCAATAAGCTCAGTAAAAATACCCGAAACCTGCAGACCTGAGGAATACTCCACAGTTGCTGCATGACCTGATTCAATTGCTTTTTGAATTCCATAGAGTCCGCCACGGCTTAACGCCATGGTATCTGCAAATTCTTCCAGAACGATATTCAGTGTTTCAAAATCAGGGGTTACAAAAAGCTGAGGTTGTTTGGTTGTAATATCGAAGCCAACATTTTGTGCATCAAGTGTATAGGGTAGTTTAATAACTCCATTATTCAGTGCAGAATAACTCTCTCCGATACTTGAAAGCAAACCGGCTCCATAAATCCGGGGATTTGTCAGTTCTCCGATCAATCCATACTCAACAGTCCACCAGTGGAGATTGCGGATTCGGGCCATTTCGGAGGGCTCACCCATATTGATTTCGATGGCAGCCAGATCCTCACCGGCTTTCACAATATCTTCTTCTGAGGAATAGGGGTCAGCTTTTACGATAGAAAGATGCCGGATAGCCTCATATAAAAGGTAATCTTCTTTTGAAGAAAACGCTTTGCAGCCTAATTCGCCGAAACGGACCAGGTAGCGTGAATACTCAGGATCTGCAATAATGGGTGCATGTCCTGCTGCCTCATGAATAATATCGGGTGCAGGGGTATATTCAACCTGATCAAACGGACGGATATCGGCTGCTATCACCAATACATTCCAGGCCTGAAACTCCATAAAGGCTGCAGGCGGAATAAAGCCATCAACGGCTACAGCAGCCCAGCCAATTTCGCTGAGAATCCGGTTCATGCCATACATATGCGGAATCCGCTCGATGCTTATCCCGGTTTTTTTCAATCCTTCAAGATAACTGGTATGCGCTACTTCGCCCAGATACCGGACATTCTGACGCATCACATAGCGCCAGATCGCATGATCCTGCGGGGTGTACTCATCATAGGGCTGTTCAACAATGAAGTTTAACAGGTGTTTTGGTAACCGATCAATAATTTCATTTTTTTCCATAATACGCTTGTTTAGGTGGCCATGAGCAGGCAGAGAGCCTGATGAACCTGTTCTTTTTCTAAGAGTTCTGCAGCAGAAAGATGAAGTGCTTTCTGAAGTTCTGCTGCGGGCAGATTTTGTTCGTAAAGTTTTTCCAGGAAAATATTCGCTTCACTGTCGATGATTTCCTGCTCTGTTGGAAGAATTTCAACATTCCCCAGCATCCCCAAATGATTTCCGCATAAATAGGGGCTGTTTTTGATGTATTCAG
>CAYLTH010000086.1:0-13749 GCA_964386485.1 uncultured Bacteroidales bacterium
AGTGAAACTCAGGCGATAGTCGCAGAGGTTCTGGGTATTGACCGCCATATGGTGAAGGTGGAAGTAAAACGCATGGGCGGTGCCTTTGGCGGAAAGGAAACCCAGGGGAATCATGTTGCTGCCTGGGCGGCCCTTTTGGCTGCAGAATCAGGAAAGCCTGTTAAAGTGCATCTCTCGCGTGATGATGATCAGATTATTACGGGTAAACGCCATCGTTTTCTGAGCCGGTATACAATTGGTTTTCATGAAACCGGACTTATTCAGGCATTTGAAGCAGAGCTACATGCTGATGCCGGCTATGCCACAGATCTGAGCCGGGCTATCCTCGACAGGGCTCTGTTTCACACAGATAATGCCTATTATATCCCTGATTTTAAGGTTACCGGATATCTTTGGAAAACCAATCTGCCTTCCAATACTGCATTTCGGGGATTTGGCGGGCCACAGGGTATGGCTGTGATCGAACAGGCAATTGATCATGTGGCCCGCTTCCTGAAAAAAGATCCCGCTGAAATCCGCATGCTGAACTTTTACAGGGAAGCACCCTTTCAGATCACCCCGTACAGGCAAATTGTGGAGGAAAGTCCGCTGAAACGCCTGGCTGAGAAGCTTTTAAAAAGCTCGGATTATTATGAACGCAGGCAAAAGATTCGATTGTTTAACGCTGAAAATGAATTTGTAAAAAGGGGAATTGCATTTTCTCCGGTAAAATTCGGGATATCGTTTACCACCAGTTTTTTAAATCAGGCGGCTGCTCTGGTGAATATATACCAGGATGGCAGTGTGATACTGCATCATGGCGGAACAGAGATGGGGCAGGGTTTACATACCAAAATCATTGCCATTGCCTCGGAGTTGCTGGGAATTTCACCAGAGCACTTCCGGGTAGCCGCAACCGATACCAATATCATACCCAATACTTCGGCAACTGCTGCATCCTCCGGCAGTGACCTCAATGGTATGGCTGTGAAGGATGCGATTGACAAACTTAAACAACGAATATCGCAAGTTGTGTGTGCCGGATGGGGATGCCCGGATTGTTATTTGCATTTTATCGATGAATACATTTGCCACCCTGAAAATCCGGAGTTGCGCATTTCATTTGTGGATGCAATCCGGCAGGCTTACCTCAGACAAACTGCCCTGAGTGCCTCCGGCTTCTACCGTACTCCCGGGCTTACCTATGATCCAAAAACCGCGCAGGGAAAGGCATTCCATTATTATGTATATAGCCTGGCTGTGTCAGAGGTAGAATGCGATATGTTGAACGGTTCAGTTACAGTGTTGCGTGCAGATATCCTCCATGAGGGCGGCCACAGTCTGCATCCGGAGATCGACCGCGGACAAATTATCGGGGGTTTTATGCAGGGACTGGGCTGGGTTACAACCGAAGTGGTTCAATGGGATGAAAAGGGCTATTTGCTGAACCATTCGCCTGATACTTACAAAATACCAACAATTGCCGATGTTCCGGAAATCCTGAATGTAGAATTTACCGAAAGCCTTTCGCCACCCGAAACGATTTATCACAGTAAAGCCATCGGAGAACCTCCATTTATGCTCGCCTTGTCGTTTTGGATGGCAATACGGGATAGCCTGGCAGACCAGATGAAAGAAAGTGAATTGGGCAGAATCGAACTCCCGCTTACCTATGAGTGGATTGTAAAGAAGTTTCGCTATGGAATTCAAAAATAATCCTTTGTTAATATTTTGTTAATGCCTATTTTTGAATGGGGTTACAAAATGACAACACGAATCATCTTACTGCTTCTGATGTGCTTTGGTTTTGGTATTCAATCCAATGCCCAGAATGCTGTGTGCAGCAGTGCCGCTAAGCTTTGCAGCGCCGATACGCTTGTATTTCCCGCATTAACGGGGAATCCGAATAGTCAGAAGTACGGATGCTGCTCTACTACACCAAACCGAAGCTGGTATTATTTTGAACCGACTACCCCGGGTGATTTGCATGTTAACCTTTATTCCACACCTGCCAGAGACATCGATTTTGTATGCTGGGGTCCGTATGATTCCCTACAACAGGGATGCGGAATGCTTGATAGTGCCCATATTGTAGATTGCTCATACCTGTCGACGGGTAATGAAATGTGTGATATTCCGGCCGTAGTTACCGGTAAGTTTTATATCCTGCTGGTTTGTAATTTCTCCAATCAGGCTTGTTCTATTACGGTTGTAAAAACAGGGGGAACATCCAATATGAATTGTTTACTGCCACCCCTTATCGGGAATAGCGGTCCGGTTTGTAAAGGAGATACTGTTTTTTTGCAGGCTGCCACAGTAAGCGGAGCAAACTACCAATGGACTGGTCCGGGCGGATTTAGCTCAAGCCTGCAGAACCCGGTGATACCCATTATTAATCAGAATCAGGCAGGAACATACTCGCTTATAGTCAGTCAGGGTGTGAATCAGGCCGGTCCGGTCAATACTCAGGTTACTGTATGGCCGGATCCGGTTCCGGGTATAATCGGAGATACAACAGTTTGTGCCGGGGCATCCCTGAATCTGGGGGGAAACGGACTGCCCGGGAATACGTATGTCTGGACTTCCTCTCCTCCTGGATTTACATCCGTTCTGCCGAACCCAAACATGAGCCCGACAGGAGAAATGGAGTTTTTTTTGGAGCAAACCTCGGCCCATGGCTGTAAAGCAAAAGACTCGGTGCTGGTTTCCCTGAATCCCTTGCCTTTAGCCTGTGTCAGCGGTATTGATTCTGTTTGTACCGGTGCAACGGCTTCTCTTGGCTGTACAGCCGTCTCGGGTCACGCATACTCATGGACATCCCTTCCTGCAGGTTTTGCTTCCTATCAGGCAAATCCACAGATTACAGCAACCGCAACACAAACCTTTTATCTCCAGGAAACCAACCTTCTTACGGGGTGTTCAAAAACGAATTCCTTTCAACTGATCGTAGTTGCCCCGCCTGTTGCCAATTCCGGCCCGGCTCAGTCGGTCTGTGCCGGAAGCAGCGTGCAAATCGGGATGAGCGGAAGTCCCGGGATTACAAGTCAGTGGAGTTCTCAACCAGCAGGTTTTTCCTCTTCTTCCCCCAATCCAACTGTAAGCCCGACTCAATCAACTACATATACCCTGGTTGTCACCAATTCAACAGGTTGTCAGGCTTCGGGACAAGTTGTTGTTACAGTGAAACCCTCGCCGGCAGCATTTACCGGATCAGCACAGACAGTGTGCTCGGGAAACCCGGTGAATATCGGAACAACACCGGTTATGGGAAATACCTATCTCTGGACTGTTTCACCCGGAGTCTTTTATTCAACAGTATCAAATCCCCTGATATTTCCAACACAAACAGCCACGTACACCCTTACAGAGACCAATACTTCGACACAATGTACTGCTGTAAAAAGTGTGTTGATAACGGTAAAACCGCTGCCAATTGTAGGGTTTAGCCCGTTTTCCCAGCCTTTCTGCCATGATGCTTCTCCAATTCCACTGAGTGGTGGTACCCCTGCCGGGGGGACGTACAATGGATTGGGTGTTAGTCAGGGTCAGTTTAATCCGGGTGCGGTCAGTGCAGGAACCTATTCCATTAACTATCAGTATACCAATGCCAGTGGATGCACAGGTTATGCCTTTCAAAGTCTGGTGGTGCAAAACAAACCCTGGGTTCATGGCAACATCCGCTATGATAATTTATTAAGCACACCGCTCGACAGTTGTCTGGTATACCTTATGCTGCCGGGAGGAACCATTCAGGATTCTGTTGTTACTGGTTCTGCAGGAACGTTTAATTTTCTGTGTATTCAGGGGAGCAGTATTGATATATATTCACAATGTGCTAAAAAAGCGGGTGGGGTAAACTCGCATGATGCCTTGTTGGTTGCTCAGTATTTTGTTGGTCTGCAGACTTTTAGTCCTTTACGCCTGCAGGTTGCGGATGTGAATGCAGATGGGATGGTGAATGCAACTGATGCGCTTTTAATCATGAAATACTTTGTGAATTTTATTTCTGAATTTCCGGCAGGTAACTGGGTTGTCGACCAGAGTTTCAACATTCCGGCACAACTTCCGGGCATAAACCTTAATCAGAAAGCACTCTGTGTCGGCGATGTGAATGGCTCCTTTACACCACAGTCAACAAAATAATAACATTCCGTTTTGTATGAAGCATCAGATCTACTCCATACTCCTCCTGTTACTCGTATTTTGCACCTCAGCTGCTGCCCAGAATATTGACTTTATCCCCCGGAACTTTCCCAACAGAGAGCAGGAACTGTCCAGGATTATTGCCCTGATGCAGAAAGCTGACAGCCTTTTTTACAAGCCCAGTCAGGGAAATGCAGCAGAAGCCCTGAAAATTTATCTGGAAGCCGGAAAGTTTAATCCCAATAATACATTTTTACAATACAAAACCGGAGCGTGTTATTTGTGGTCAACACAAAAGCAAAAAGCCAAAGATTTTCTCCTCAGTTCCTACCATGATGATCCCGGTATCAATACAGATATCTGCTATTTGCTGGGTCAGGCATATCATTATCATTCTCAATGGGACAGTGCCTTGTATTATTATCAGCTTTTCAGTGATCGCTATCTTTCAGATCATCTGGCTCCGATGAATAAAACAGAAGCCGGATTTCTCAAGGAGGATCTGCAGCGATGGATAGGATGGGCCAATAATGGAAAGGAGTTGATGGACAGGCCTTTGTCGGTCATAATTACAAATCTTGGTGATTCCGTTAACAGTCCGGATCCGGATTACAATCCCAGGCTTACTGCCAATGCGGATGAAATCGCATTTACAAGCCGGCGTGCAGCTACAACCGGCGGTTTACGGCATGTTTTGGATGATAAGTTTTATGAGGATATTTATTTCAGCCGGTATCAGAACAGGCAATGGCAATGGCCCGTAAATCCCGGAAATCCGTTGAATACGGCTTTGAACGACGGGCTGGTTTCCCTGGCCCTCGATGGCCAGTCCGTAATACTGGATTATGGAGGAATTAGTGGAGATTTATATGAAAGTTTTCTGAATGGAAACCGCTGGAGTAAGCCCAAAGCCTTTCCGGCTCAGATTAACAGTCCTGAAATTGAATCCTCAGCATGTTGGTCGCCCGATGGGAAAACACTGTATTTTTCATCTGATCGCCCGGGTGGAATGGGAGGTGCCGACATTTGGACTGCTACCCTTAATCCGGATGGTTCCTTTCAACCACCGGTTAATCCGGGTCCACCCCTGAATTCTCCTTTTAATGAAGAGTATATTTACATGCATGCAGATGGGAAAAGCCTCTATTTTAGTTGTGATGGAACGTCCTCTATGGGCGGGTACGATGTGTTCTGCAGCAAATATGATGCCAGTCAGAATCAATGGTCAAATCCGGTTAATATAGGCTATCCGGTTAATACGGCGGATGATGATATCTATTTTTCTGTATCTCCGGACGGGAAAACGGCCTGGTATTCATCGGAACGCCCTGAAGGATTTGGCGGGCAGGATATTTACCGCATTAATTTTGTTGAAAACGAAGTAAAGCCTTTTCCCTTACGACTGGTAAATGGAAAGGTGATGGATGCTATCGGATTTATGCCACTGGCTGCCGATATAGAGGTGAATGATCCTCTTACCAATACACGTATTTTAAATCTTCATACAAATAGTAACGACGGCTCCTTCAGCCTTTCATTACCGGCTGGTAAACGCTACGGGCTCGTCTTTACAGCTGAAGGCTATCTTTTTCATACCGAAAATCTTGATCTCACCAATTTGCAGCAATATCATGATGGCAAAAAACATATATTTTTGTATCGGATTGATAAATCTGCCCGCCCCGAGCGGACTGTAGGCAAAGCGGTACGGCAATTATGCTTTCAGATCGAATGTGACAGCGCTGCTGCTTTGTGGGTTGATCCGGCAAACGGTTCGGTTGAGAAAGAATCTGTCATGGCTGTTCAACAGGATATTGGAAAAATTCTGGTTCGGAACAGGGAGAAGGTGACCCGTTTTATTGAAGGCGGCATTCTCATGGATGATGTTGTGGATTTACTGTGTCACGAATATGTAAAACAAATTGCGTCATCCGAACAGAATATTGAAAGCGGACGGCATACGGATATCTGGAAACTGGTGAAAGCTGAGTTGGTAACCTATCGCAAATTACAGGAAATCAATCCGCAGGATAGTCTCTATTTTAAAGTTCCTTACCGGGTTGTGAATCGTAAAGTGGAGTTATTCACTATTAATCTTTCTTCAATCGCAGCTGATGCGATCAATGATACCACAGCCCTGCTCGAAATTCCGGTGAATCTGACCCAATCTGTTTTAAACAATTTTGTCCGGATTGTACTGGATAATCGTCAACAAATCAGGAGTTTAAAAAGTAAGCAATGGGAGCCTCGCCGGATTCGTGAACAGCTTGCCTGGGAAATCGCCGTTTGCGGTGGCTACAGGCAAAGTAAAGACCTGTGCCGGCAAAGCCAGATCCTGCAATCACTTCTGGCTGAAGCCATGGTTAGTGTTATGCCGGATGTTTTTCTGCAAAGTGTATTTTTCTCGAAAAAACCGCTTCAGCCCGATGAAAATGGTCAGCTTAATGTGATGCTCGGAAACAGAAGGACTATTATCCGTGATTTGATTGGCGCCGGTAAAAGCATACAGGAAGTAGGAGATATACTCATCGATGAATTTCAGAATCAGTCGGTGGCTATGCCTGCTGTTGATTTAAAATCAGGACTCCGGGATGCACTGCATAAAACCTTCCTCGAGATTGTAGCATTGGATTATCTCAGCAAACCGGAAACCCGAAGTCTGCAAACCGATACCCTTGCTGTTTCAACGGTTAAAGGTCTGCTTAACAATGGATTGTCATATAATGATTTAAAAAAGTGTATGTCAATTCTTTCCGACTCATTAACGCCTCCCGGAGAACAAAAAAAAGAAAAAGCCGGAATTGTTCTTCCTGATGTCTCGCTGCTCATTCCGGATCAACGCATGTTTAAACTTTCTCTCTTTGAAACCAGCCGGGAAGCGGTTTCGGATATTGATGGGTCGGTTGAGGAAAACAAACAGGCTGTTTTTAAAATGGATCTTAAACGGATAGTGGAAGAAAAGGAGGATTTGCTGACAGGATTGAAGAATGCTGGTTTCACAGAAGTTGAACTGACAGAGCTTTTGTGCCGGGAGATAGCTCTTAATGGAGGTGCTATGGATGAAAACGGGAATGCAATGTGTCACCCGTCCGTTATTAGTTTAATCAGCCAGACTTTGCAACAGGGCATGGCAGACCCCGACAGACGCACTGTCTTTGTGAATCCGCTGAGTGCGGCGGAACTGCAGAGTTTATGCAGGTACAGAGGAGAGCAGGGACAGAAACAGAACAATCTGCTTTTCGTCAATAAATGGATGAAACCCAATCAGGAACTTCTTTCGCTCCTGGTCAAACTTCATAAAAGTGAGGCCCGGGTGAAAGACATGGTTCTGGATGGGATACTACAGAATTGTCGGATGGAAGGTTCAGATAGTCAATATGTTAAAGAATTGGTATCCCTTTCCTTTGAAGGATTTTTAAATGATGTTCTTTTAACTCCGCCAAAATATCAATCGAAGGTTGTCCTGAACAATATCTTTTTCGAAACGAATATGGCTGAACTGGCTCTGTCATCGCATGTTGAATTGCAGCGCCTGATTTCAATTCTTCAGAAATATCCTGAAATCCGGGTTGAAATTTCAGGCCATACCGATAATATCGGAAGTGATCAATACAATATGGAGTTATCTTTGCGGAGAGCAAAGTCGGTTGAGTCTTTTCTGCTGAATCATGGAATACCTGCTAACCGTATGATAGCCAGAGGATACGGGAAGACAAAGCCGGTAGCTCCCAATAACCTGGAGGATGGAACAGATTATCCGGAAGGTCGTCAGATGAATCGCCGGACCGAATTTTTAATTTTGGATTGATATGAAGAAACATTTTGTAATAGTTGGTTTGGTCATGCTTTTGTGGCAGGGCGTTGTTCTGGGGCAAGACCGGATTACGGTTTTAACAGATACCTTTGCAAACCGCATTCAAAAAGAACGCATCGAAAAGGATGAAGAATTCAGGAATCCGCTTACCAGTCCCTTGCCTCCCGAAAATATCCCCGATTTCAAAGGACTGCCATATTACGAATATCAGCTGAAGTATCGTGTCAAAGCCCGGTTTGAGCGGATCAGCAATGCCTCTCCCTTTAAAATGCAGACCACCACTTCACGTCGGCCGGAGTATGTTCATTATGCCAATGTCTATTTTATCATCGATGCCAGAGAGTTCAAACTCGAAGTCTACCAGAATATCGATCTGATTAAAAAGCCGGGATTTGAAAAGCATTTGTTCCTTCCCTTTACCGATGAAACCTGCGGACGCGAAAGTTATGGCGGCGGACGATACATTGATTTACAACAACCTGACGGAGAAAGGATTATTGTTGATTTCAATCAGGCCTATAATCCATATTGTTGCTATAACAGCCGGTATTCCTGTCCAATTCCGCCTGAACAAAATGACTTGAATATCGAGGTGAGGGCTGGTGAAAAAAATAGTGCACACCATTGATTAATATCAACTTATTTATTCATATTAATGTTTAAATTTGTCGGCAATATCCAACAAATCCAATCCCTATGAAAAAAACATTTACACTGATTATTGTTTTATTAATTGGTTTACAATCATTTAGCCAGACCCAACGCAAAATTCTGGTTGAAGAATTTACCCAGGCTTCCTGCGCTCCCTGTGCATCAGCCAATCCCGCTTTGAATGCCTTATTGCAGGCAAATCTCGACAAGGCAACTGCGATTAAATATCAGGTATGGTGGCCTGGTTATGATCCCATGTATTTTCACAATACAGCAGATGTGGATACCCGCGTTGCTCTGTATGCAGTTTCAGGAGTTCCCAATATGACCATGGATGGTGATGTTTTTCAGGGACATCCAAGTGGGTTTACACAAAATATGATCAATACCGAATATGCGGTTACATCTCCATTTGAAATTGATGTAATTCACACCATCAGTGCTGATTTTGATTCCATTTACATTACTGTTACCATTACAGCTGCTCAGGATATTACCGGCAACTTTAAAGGTTTTGCTGTAATGACCGAAGATCATATCGAATTTGCTTCGGCTCCCGGTTCAAACGGAGAAACCGAATTTTTCAACGTAATGAAAAAAATGTATCCTGATGCTGATGGATATACACTTCCTTCAACATGGGTTGATGGTCAGGTTGAAACCATGGAGTTTGCTGCTGCAATTCCCTGGTATGTTTACAAGATCAACGAAATTGCCGTTGTTGCTTTTGTTCAGGATCTGACAACCAAAAATGTTGCTCAGGCCGAATTCAGCGAACCCGTTATACAACCGGGTGATCCAAACTTAGACGCTTCCGTAACTGCCATTTCAGGCGTTCCTGTAATTACCTGTTCAGCTCCGTTTAACTGTGATGCAACCCTCACCAATGTAGGTTCAACTGTTTTAACAACTGCTGATATCAATTATCAGATCGACAATGATCCGATTGTAACCATTCCATGGACAGGCAGTCTGGCTCAGGGTGCTACAGCTCAGGTTTCAATTCCTGGTGTAAATGGTGCTTCCGGTGGTCATTCCATGAAAGTCTGGGTTAGCAATCCAAATGGAATTGGTGATTTGTTCCCGTTCAACAATTCGAAATCAACAAAATTCTTCCTGGTTGGTGTGGCTGGTCCTGCTCCGGTTGAAGAAGGTTTCCAGGGTGCCGGATTCCCACCTGCAGGCTGGTATGTAAACGATGGCAATGACAATGCAAAAACATGGAATAAAGCTGCTGTTGGAGCTTACGGACAAAGCAATGCCAGTGTGAAAGTTCCTTTCTATGACATGGCAACTGTTGGCGAAATTGATGAATTATTCCTCCCGCCTGTTGATATGACTGCTGTTAGTGGTGCTTTCCTTTGGTTTGATGTTGCCAATGCCCGTTACAATGCCTCCTATGTTGACCGCATGAAAGTGCTTTACTCAACCGATTGTGGTGTTACCTGGACAACTGTTTATGATAAATCAGGTGCTGCTCTTTCAACAGTTGCCGCTTTTGTTACCGCTGCATTCACACCTAATTCAGCCCAATGGAGAACAGATGTTGCTGACATGAGTGCCGTAGCCGGTCAGGCTCAGGTTATCATTAAGTTCCAGGCTGTCAATGGCTATGGTAATAACCTCTATATCGATAACATTCGTTTATTCCAGTCAGGCGTAGGTATGGAAACCAATTCCATCACCAATTCACTGGATGTAATGCCTAATCCGTTCAGCAACACTGCTGAAATGATGATTAATCTTGCTGAAGCTGCCAATGTTCAGCTGAATGTTTACAATTCTGTGGGCAGTCTTGTTCAGACCAAAGACCTTGGTTTGATGCAGGCCGGTTCTCATACATCAACTTTCGACGGAACTGAACTTCCTGCCGGAATTTATTATATGATGGTGAATGTGAATGGTTCCAGCCTGATGAAAAAGGTTTCTGTAACCAAATAATGGATATTGCTTAAAAAAAATGAGAGCGTCTCCAAAAGGGGACGCTCTTTTTTTTATTTTTACTGGAAATTATCCCGGGAGAGATGGTTAATAAATGGAAGGCAAGGATCTTATTTGTATTATTGGTGGTTCTGACGATCCTTCTCAGCCGCCACATGGGTATGTTGCCTCCGCTTGCAAACCTGATCAGCCCTTTTTCCGGGTTCTGGCAAAATGCAGAAAAACAAGTGCCTGAGATGCCGGAGAAAATCACCTCTTCTCACCTCAATGCGGCCGTCAGAGTGAAATGGGACTACAATATGGTTCCGCATATTTTTGCTGGTAATGAAGAGGATATGATTTATGCCCAGGGCTATGTTACTGCATCCATGCGGCTTTTTCAGATGGAATTTTTCTACCGGCAGGCAGCAGGAAGACTTTCAGAGCTCATGGGACCTGCTTTCCTCAATTCGGACCGTTTTTACCGCCGTATGGGCTTAAAACGTGCTGCAGAACAAACACTCGAATCAATTCAGAAAGATCCCCATTTCTATAATTTACTGAAGCAATATACAAACGGAGTGAATGATTATATCCATTCCCTCTCTGAGCGCGATTTACCCCTCGAGTATAAAGTGTTGGCTACCAATCCGGAAGAATGGGACCCCTTGTATATCCTGCTGATTCAGAAACATTTTGCCTATGGGATGACCGGGTTTGATGCTGATCTGGAAAATACCAATACAGCTGCTATTCTGGGCGAATCAGCCTTTCTTCAGTTGTTTTATTCTTTTCTGCCAAAAGATATCCCGGCCTGTTCACCCCGTGCTGTTCATGACATCCTCTCCAGGCCGGATACTTCCCATCTGGTATTTCCGGAGGCTGTTCAGAACAGAGCAAACCAATTCCGTCCGGTTCCAGGTATCGGGAGCAATTCCTGGGCGATTTCCGGTCAAAAAACATCCACAGGAAAACCGGTGTTGTGCAATGATTCGCATGCACCTTTCAAAATCCCCGGAATGTGGTTTGATATTCAGATGTCAACCCCTTCCGGTTCCGTTTATGGTGCTACCATTCCCGGTATACCCTTTGTAATGATGGGTATGAATGAACACCTGGCCTGGGGCGGAACCAATTCAGTACGCGATTTAAAAGACTGGTATTCCATTTCATTCACCAATTCACAACGAACCCGATATCAAAACAAAGCATCCATTGATTCCTGCCTGCTGATCCCGGAACACATCATTGTCCGCGGAGGTTATGATTTCTACGATACTGTCAGAATCACCAAAGCAGGACCGCTAATCTATGATAATTCACTATTGCCGGATGATTCCCTTTATCATAACCTGAATCTGGCCGTGGATTGGGTCGGACAGGAGGTCGGGAGGGATATTGAGGCCTTATACAGGATCAATAAAGCTTCGACTACATCAGATTTTACAGCTGCTGTTCATTTAGCGACTTGTCCGGGATTCAATTTTACACTGGCTACCCGTTCCGGTGATATCGGGGTTTTTCATCAGGGAAAGTTTTTAAATCATCCGGTGCTGCATGGAACAACGCTGATGGATATTAACCTCAAACAACCCCCCTCACAACGCTGGATCCCCCGATCAGCCAATCCCTATTCACTGAATCCGGCTACAGGCTTTGTTTTGTCCACCAACCAGTCACCCACTGATTCAACCTATCCGTATTGGTATGGCGGAACCATGGAGTATTACCGGAACCGGCGTATTCACAAGATGCTGACATCCATGAACCGCATCAGCCCGGAAAGCAATAAAGCCATCCAGAACGATAATTATTATCTTCTGGCTGCAGAAGTGCTGCCTGTTTTATTAAAAAATATTCAGCAGGGAGCTCTGAAGAAACCCTATGATCAATATTACAGGATTCTTCAGAATTGGGATCTATTCGCCGATCCGCAGAGCAAGTCGATGACCCTTTTTACCAATTGGTGGAACCTGCTCCGACAGCTCACATGGGATGAACTGAATCAGGTCGTTCCCACTTCAAAACCATCAGATGCTGTATTGGCTCATTTGCTGGTTTCGGATCCGGATAATCCGGTTTTTGATCTCCTGTCAACCACGCCCAAAGAAACCGCTGCCGACCTTATCCGCCAGGCATTTCAAATGTTGCCCGGTAAATTAACCCATATTCACGATATTCCTGTGTGGTCTGCTATTAACAACACCCAACTCGATTATTACGGGATCAATGCCTTTAGTGTTAAAAATCTGAAGGTTGGAGGCTATCAGACCACCATCAACATGAATACCGGGAATAAAGGAGTCGTTTATCGCATGATTATTTCACTGGAAGATGAACCCTTTGCCTGGGGTGTATACCCGGGCGGACAATCCGGAAACCCCGGAAGTTATTTTTTCAATAACCTGACCGAAAGCTGGGCGACCGGCAATTACTATGACTGGCTCATAATAAAATCCGAAAATGAAACCAACAAAAACATCCTCTTTGAGCAACAACTCAGGCCAGGCAGGTGAAAATAATGCCTTTTGGTTTTTTACCATTAGCCTGGGGCTTTTCTCACTGCTCTTGCAGTTGTGGTTTCCCTGGTGGATTTTGGTCGTGATTTCATGGTTACTGGGCTATATTGCCATCCCGAAGAAATCATTTTTAATCGGATTTCTCAGCAATGCCGCTGTTTGGTTTGGCTATAGTTTTCTGATTGACCTTCGGAATCATTCCTTATTGTCTGAAAAAGTGGTCGAAATGACCGGCCTGCATTATGTGACCATTTTAATTTTAATCCTCTCGGTAGTTGCCGGGTTTATGGGTGGATTGGCCTGCATGTCGGGTAAATGGATACGCCAGGCTTACAGGAAATCAGAAAAAATGGATGAATCAGAAGAATCAGAAACCGATTAATATGGAAAAACACACATTCAGCCATTTAGTCCCGCGCTATAAAATCTGGCTCGAAACCACCGGACACGATGGTGTTTTGGGGGATGGGAAATGGCAGCTGCTGAAAGCCATTGATGAAACCGGTTCGCTGAAGGCAGCCATAGCCAAATTGGGCCTGAGTTACCGCAAAACCTGGGATAATCTTCAGCAGATTGAGGAACGACTTGGCTTTCCCATACTCGAAACAAGCCGGGGTGGCGCCGATAAAGGCAATACCTGCCTGACCCCCGATGGTATCAAGATCGTACGGGCTTTTGATCGCTTCCATACAACTGCCGGAGAAAGTATACGGCAGGCGCTGG
>CAYLTH010000087.1:0-3018 GCA_964386485.1 uncultured Bacteroidales bacterium
CCGGGTAATACCTGGCAATCGATGAGGGCCTGACAATAGGGTTGCATGCTGCCGAATGGTTCGGGTGTAAAATGTTGACCGCCTTCATAAAACACCAGCCGCTTATTTTTCTCCTGTGCCAGTTGCGCATGATTATGCCAGCCCTGCATCCAGTATGCAGCCGGGTCAAAGGTACAGTTCTGAGCAATATCAAGGATATCCTGCCCGCTGGCATTTGCACCCAGCAGCGCAAGAGAATCGGAACAAAGACCCATATAGGCTGCGGGAGAAATGGCATCGATAAGGTAAGATTTTCCGATTGTTTCGATTTGCTGATAGATCCGGTCACCGATATCGAACCAGGCATGCTGGCATCCCATGACTCCGATAAGCCGACTGGTATCAGCGCCAAAAACGGAGTGCCATATTTCCATCACACTGGCAATTTTGGGACCTAATCGTTCGGGCCAGCTCAGGTTCGTATTTATCGTAAGGCCATACTGGGCTTGCTGAAACATCCAGTTCCAGAGTTCATTGGAATATTCAACATAAATTTTTCTTCCGGGTTCCAGACTATCGCGGAACAGTTCCGCAAGATCTGCAATGTAGGTACTATCTGCCAGATGCGGAACACAAACCCAGGCATCCGCATCTTTCAGATTGCACAGCCGGATCCAGTTTTCATAGGGGACTCCGCTTTTTTGCGTCCAGGTATAATCTGTAGTATGGGTTCGCTGGCTCCATTGCTGCATTCCGGAGTTATTGGTATAGCCCCAGTCCATGAAACGAATGGTTTTGAAGGGTTCGAGTTTGCTGAGCCAATTGTTCTCCCATGGATTGGTGGCATAGGAGGCTTCGGTACCCGGCAACAATACACGGATATTCCGGACATGATTTCCGGATTGACTCTGTGTAATGGCCAGATAGAGAATATCATTCACTCCCGGAGTCAGATTAAATTCCAGGCGGTTCGAACCTGTTTGGTTAATATTGATGGCATCAAAGCCAACTTCAAGGTTGCCCTGGCCATCCCAAAGTACGACATAGGTGCCTGCGGGAAGGGTTTCGGTATTCGCCCAGACAGTGCGGACGATCTGGGTGGTTTCTGTCCCTTGAACAGGACAGGGCAATTGCAGCGGATACCCGTCAGCATCGCAGGGAATGGAATCAATTACTTCTGTATTCCAAGGATTTACCCCATTTTCAACCCATTCCGAATTAAATGTAATCCATGTCCGCGAATATTTCATGATATTCACAAACGGCCATTCACTGCCCCAGTCGACAGGCCCGGCCAGATTCGTGCCAAGATTGAATTTGCACGGATCCGGCTGGGAAAGGAGCAGAAATGGGACTAAGAAAAGGAATGCAAACAGGAGTTTCTTCATAGAACAATATTATTCTACAAAGAAAACGAATTAAAGGTTAAGGTTTGTATTGTCTTCGGTTTGAATATGTTCAGGAACCTGAGGTTCAGGATGAATATAGACTTCACTTCGAACAACACGGGAATTCAGTTCAGTTTCGATTTTATCACAGATTTCATGAACCTGCAGCAGGCTGAGATCCGGATCCAGATGAATGTTAAATTTAATGAAGGTATCGGCACCGGCGGTCCGTACTTTTAAACTGTGAACGTGTTTCACTTCCGGGAATTCGGCAATGGCATTAAGCACAATTGAAACAGTATCCCGTGGTGCTTTGTCGAGCAATACATCTATAGCTCTTTTCCCAAGCCGGTACGAAACACCTAAAACGATTACGGCCACACCGAGTGCTGCCAGTGAATCAGCATAAAAGAAACCGAAATGGGAGAAAAATAGTCCCACCAGAACAACGGCCGAACTCCAGATATCGGTCGAAAAATGCAGTGCATCGGCTTCCAGTGCCTGACTGTTGTACTTTTTTGCAACACGTGAAAGGGCTCGTGAACGGGAGATATCTATTAGTATAGAACTAATAACAACGATATAACTCCAGGCCGTAACTTCGATATGTGTATTTCCGGAGATTAAGCGCTGGGCGGCTTCATAAATGATCCATGCACAGGTAATTATTAGCAGGATAGTCTCGATAAGGGCTGATAGATTTTCTACTTTCCCGTGGCCATAATTGTGGTTCTGATCAGCCGGTTTATCAGAAATCCGGACTGAAAAATAGGTTATCACGGCAGCAACAAGATCCAGCGCTGAATGAAGAGCCTCTGATAAAATCCCAAGACTTCCGGTTAGTATCCCAACAACAAGTTTGAATCCTGTTAAAAAAAATGCTGCAAAAACGGATAACAGGGCAACTCTCTTTTTTTCTTTTTCCATCGATATGCGTTAAATACAAAAAACACCTGCAGCATTTAAGCTGCAATGATTTAATCAGGGTATAACGAAATTACGAAAATTTGGGCGGTTGCCAGATGCAGCCTGCCCTGTTGCTGATATCAAAATTATCAGGATCAACGATATAGCGATAGTTGGCTGATGGAAATGGGTGGAACATTCCAGATTCACAGGAGAACATATCATATCCCTGGAGGGGTGAATGGGAATGTTCGATATGATTTGCGGTATGGTTACATTCGACAGGGAAATTGGGATGTTGATGTGAGTATATATCGTGCACAGAGGCCAATGTACTGATTATCAGACTTAGACCGAAACAAAATGCCAGAAAATATGCTGTAAGCTCTGCGTTTTTCATCAGAGCAAAGGTATTAAAAACAATGGATCAAACACGCCATCAACCCGGTGAAAATATTAGATCTGAGGATTATTCTGCATCTGCGAATTCAGCGGCATCATTGTATATTTCACTGGTTTTTCCAAACAGCGAAATTACTTTGCCGGCAAGAAGCCCGGAGCCTGCAGCCAGAACGATCGTGATTCCGATCCCTTTAAGCTGAGCCACAATATCAAGTCCGTTGATAACAACCATGGCAGCGATTCCTCCGAATAAACCCGGGATTCCGTGCAGGTTTGAAACCCCGCATGTATCAATGATTTTCTGAAATTGTTGCTGTTTTTCCTGAAGTTTGGCAAATCCAAC
>CAYLTH010000087.1:3118-7632 GCA_964386485.1 uncultured Bacteroidales bacterium
AATTCGGCCAGAATCAGAAGAACAATTTCTGATTTCTCTTCAAAAATACCGAGTCCTTTAATGGCAATGTAAACCGGCAATGCAACACTGACCAGAAGGAAAGTGGCAGTTAAAGCCGAACGACCATACTTTCTGACAAAAACCATGAGGAATCCGAAACCGATGAGCAACATGGCCATGATATGGATGGCCCGTTCATACTGCTGGATTTGCATCATTTGGGTTACGGCGTCATTCAGATTGGTTTGTGCGAAGAGACTGCCGGAGCTGGTGAGCAGGAGAAGAAGGAGAAGAGCAATTCGGGAAAACGCGTTGTTAGTTCTCATAATCTGGTAGTTAGTTAAGTTTGTAGGATAATAAATATATACTATGCAGGGCCTTTTCAGACCCTGCACTTGACAAAGCAAATAAAATTATCTACGAATTTCCCAATATCGTTGATGAGGCAAATTTACACTTTTTTAACAAATCCCAAAACCGGTATGCGGACATCCAAAACCGTAGAGACAACGCATGCGTTGTCTCTACTTTGGTGGGTCGTTTTTAGGGTCAATTTTTTGGGTGGGTTCTTCAGCGCCTTTCAAATAGGATGGCAGATTTAATCCGGCCATGTTGAACAGATCATTCAGCGGAGGGACGGTTTTCATCATCCCGGAAACGAAATTGGCTGTAGTGGATTGGCCGTTTTCAGTGGTGCCGTTTCCGGAATCCCAGACCGTAATTTTATCAATTTTAATATTTTTGACGGCTTCAACCTGGGTTTTGACCAATTCCGGAAGTTTTTCGAGGAGGAGCAACTGGAAGGCTTTGGTCGGATCGCCACCGGCAGCAGCAACCACATCGCGGTAACCTTCGGCCTGTTTGGTCAGGATTTCGTATAAACCTTTGGCTTCTGCCTCCATTTTTGCAAAGATTGCATCGGCTTCACCCTTGGCATTTTCTCTGATTTTTTCGGCATTGGCCTGTGCCTCAATAATGAGTTGCTGTTTGGCAATTTCGGCAGGCACAATGTAATTGGCAACCTGTGTGGCTCTTTCGCGTTCCGAACGGGCCGATTCTGCTTTTTGTTCTGCTAAATAGGCGGCTTCCAGTGCCTTTGCCTGTTGCACCTTTTCGGCAGAAATGGCTATCCGCAATGCTTCTGCTTCTTTTTCACGCCTTGAGGCATCTGAATTGGCAATCGAAATTTTGGCAGCATTTTCTCCCTGAATAGCCACAGCATTGGCTTCAGAGGTCTTGACCCTGGTATCCCGCTCTGCTTCTGCCTTTCCGATGGATTCATCTTTGAAAGCCTGGGCAATACTTACTTCTTTATCTTTCTGGGTAATGGCAATTTTGACATCCCGATCCCGATGGGTTTCGGCAATCTGGGTGTCTTTTTCCCGGTCGGCCATGGCTTTTCCGGTTTCCCCGATTTTTTCCTGTTCCGCTACACTCACTTTGGCTTCGTTGATGGCTTTTGCAGCTGCTTCTTTACCCAATGCTTCGATATAACCGGATTCATCCTTTATATCAGTCACATTGACGTTGATCAGTTTCAAGCCGATTTTCTTCAATTCGCTGTCAACATTCTTGGAGATATTGTCCAGGAATTTGTCGCGGTCCGAATTGATTTCTTCAATCGTCATGGTTGCAATGACCAAACGCAACTGGCCGAACAAAATATCTTTTGCCAGTTCCTGGATCTGCTCCGAAGTCAGTCCGAGCAAACGTTCGGCAGCGGTATTCATGCTGTCGCTTTCGGTAGAAATGGCGATGGTAAACCGGCAGGGGACATCCACGCGGATGTTTTGCCGGCTGAGTGCATTGGTCAGATTGGCTTCAATCGACAATGGTTTGAGATCGAGGTAGGCATAATCCTGAATAACCGGCCAGATAAATGCACCACCACCATGGATGCATTTGGCAGACGTACCGCCTGTTTTGCCATACACAACCAGGATTTTGTCGGACGGACAACGTTTGTAGCGGGATACAAGTGCGGCGATCGTTACAAACAGTACGATTGCGGCTACAACAATAAGAATAATAGGGGATGCCATAAAAATGTTTTATATAAGTTCTACAATTAGAATGTCATTGTTTTCGATGTTGATCACCTTGACTACTTTGCCACTGGGGATGCGTTCTCCCAGTGTCATGGCCTCCAGTTCGTGCACAGAGCCGCGCACGCTGATCAGGATTTTTCCCTTTCCGGTTTTCTTTTCCGGAATGGGGGTGTACACCTCTGCTGTTTTATTCAGCGTTTCTGCCATGTGAAAGGAATTGTCCTCGGCCAGTTTCTTCAATTGTCGAATCACCATGAAGAACATGAGGACAAACACGATTCCGACGACCAGTGATAACAGGACAAGCAAGAGGGGACTGGTAATGGTATTAAAGAATGAAATGCCTGTCCAGCTTACACCCAGCAGGAAATTAATCATATTGCGGAGCGAAAAAAGCTGAAACGGAGCTTCTGTTCCGGTAAGGTTGCTGTCGAAATCAGCCGTGGATCCATCATGGGAATCCATCCCGGAGAAGGTCATTATAGTCTGAATAATAAAGACGATACTCACAGGGATTGCCAGAAACCAAAAGGTTTTCAGCAGAGGATCCATCGTGTCGAAGAATTCCATAGAAAGAATCATTAGAGGATTAAAAAAGGGTAACAATTTTCAGGTTTTCAAACCCAAACAAATATAGAAAATATTTTGAGTCGCGATATTAAGTTTTCAGGCTTTTTCGTCCGTCACAAGTTTTCCGCAAAACGGACAAACTTTCCACAAGCTTTCCAATTGGCTGAAGCATTTCCTGCAGAGCGGACTTTCGCTATTTGTTTTTCGGGAAAAGAGGGAGGTTTTAACGGTGAAAATAGCCGGGATTTCTTTTAGAAAGCTTGATTCACAGCCCTTTTCGGTGATCAGAAATAATTTGTCCTTTGCCCGGGTCAGGGCAACATAAAAGAGCCGGCGTTCTTCTTCCAGCAAAAGGTCGTGGTTGGCTTTTTTTATTACCTGAAAAATCCTGTCTTCCAGCCATACATCCGGAAAACCACCGGAACCTTCTGTTAATCCGACGATAAATACGACTTTGGATTCCAGTCCCTTGGCAGCATGAATGGTCTTGAACTGAACCCGGATTCCGGCCTTTTTAAAATGTTCAAAATAGGGATGTGCCATTTTTGATCTTCGGTACAGGAAAAGAATGTCTTCACCCGAGTAGCCGTTTTCCATCAGATCCTGAATTTCCTTTTCACAGAAATCGAGGTTTTCGGCTTCATTATTGCCGGAATAGACCACAATTTTGTGTTCCGATTTTTTGGAGGCTTTCAGGTTTTTCTCAATCTGATATTTATTGTTTTTGATGACTTCATTGCTGGCACCCACAATATTGGGAGTACTCCTGTAATTCATATCCAGCTTGATGATTCCGGCGTTTGAAAAGTGTTTTTCAAAATCAACGATATAGCTGATGTTTGAGCCTCTGAAGCCATAAATGCTCTGCCAGTCGTCGCCTACACAAAAAAGCTGTGCTTCGTCGGTGAGCAACATTTTCAGGAGTTCCACCTGCAGGGTATTTACATCCTGAAACTCATCGACCAGAATATGGGTGTATTTTTTACGGTATTTGGCCGCAATATCGGGGTGATTCCGAAAGAGGGAAATGGCCCGGATGAGCATGTCGTTGAAATCGAGGTAGGATTTATCAATACAATAGGCGGTATATTCTTGGATGAGCGGAATGGCCAGCTCATAAAAACAACGGACCCGTTCATGCTGATCTTTTGCAGCGTGGCCGGAGATTTCGTGAGTTTTCGAATTTTCAACCTTAATCATATCCGTTACCCGCATTACCTGAATCAAAAAATCCTTAATATTTTCGTGGTAATGCTTAAACTCTTCCTGAAACGACAGGTCGATATTTTTAAAATAGCCGGAAGGAAGACGGTTTTTGACGATCCGCTCGAGTTCTTGTCCGAATAAGGCCGAATCTCTGGTCATTTCTTCTGTTGTTTTGAAAATGATCAGATTTGCTTTTTCGAATTGTTTTTCCTTGTTATGGGTTGGATAACTTTTATTGCTGACATGTTCGAGGAAGAGATCAGCATCCGGCAGATAAAAATCGGGATGAAAATCAAAATCCTTGATATTGGTCATGGGTTCATAAACAAAGCGGATGCTATGCCGGTAGAACCAGTCGGCAATGAATTGTTCGGATTTCGACCGTACGCGTGTGCCATTCAGGCTGGTGTAAATTTTTGACTGCGTATGGTCGGGATAGATAAAACCCGGGTTGCGGTGAATTTTATCGACATAATAATCCAGAATGTAGCGTTTCAGTTTCAGCAGATAGTCATTTTCGGCACATGCCTGAAGCAGCAGTTTGTGAAATACGGCAAAGATTGTTTCCTGTGCTGCAAATTTGGAAAGTTCATCTTCATCCGGGCGTTTTGTATCGGTTAGGATTTTAAACTGATTATCAAATTCATTCACGCCATCGGTACGGAGAATCTGGTAACAAAGACTGTGAAA
>CAYLTH010000087.1:7732-9600 GCA_964386485.1 uncultured Bacteroidales bacterium
CAGCCCTTCTCCTCCTTCCTTCGCTGGCTTCACCTCATCCCCAGCCCTTCTCCTCGAGGAGAAGGGAGCAAAGTTGTCGTTCTAATGAATCTTATTCTGGCATTCATGCACTCTTGCATTATCGCATTCCCGCATTTTCATTCGGCATTCATTCCTTTAAACATTCGTCATTCGAAGCCGGCCGGGGTCACCTCATCCCCAGCCCTTCTCCTCGAGGAGAAGGGAGCAAAGTTGTCGTTCTAATGAATCTTATTCTGGCATTCATGCACTCTTGCATTATCGCATTCCCGCATTTTCATTCGGCATTCATTCCTTTAAACATTCGTCATTCGAGAAGTACTTTCATCCTCATCTGAATTGATATTTTTCCAGTCTACTTTTCTGGAGAAGTACATTATAATGGCTAATGAAACAAAAAGACCGAGACTTCCCATCAGTAATGCATAATCAGTTAATTGTACAATTGTAAAAATAAACCCGTACAGGAGGGCCAATGTACCGCTGATCAACAACGCAATGCGTTTAATGTGCAATATGCTGCTGGTATACCACATGATCAGCAGAATGGTCATCAGGCTTGAGATCAGGTAGGCCAGTGCAAATGACAAATGTTCTGAAAACGACAACAGAAGGGAATAGTATATTACTAACGCAATACCAATAAGGATGTATTGAAATGGATTAATACTGGTCCTGTTGAGTACTTCGATAAAAAAAAACACAATAAAAGTAAGTGAGATTAACAGTATTGAGTATTTAATGGAGCGTTCTGTTTTCTTGTAATGATCCACCATCAATATCAGGTTAACGCCAAAGGAGCTTTCTTTCAGCTGATGTTTACTCCCTGTCCAGGATTGTGGAAAATTTCGGTTCAAATGAAGGATCTTCCAGTCTGCATTAAATCCAGTGTCGTTGATCGTTCGGGTATCGGGTAAAAATGCCCCGTCAAAACTCGGATTCTGCCATCCGGATTTCATATTGATTCTTGTTTCCTTCCCGACTGGGACAAAATAGAGAATCTCTGATCCCTTTAACGTGATATCAAATTTAAAATCATACGACTTTAACGAATCCGATAGCGGGATTTTAACTTTTGCATTGATCCCGTCTTCCATAACATCATTGGTGAGCACTCCCGGATTAAACCAAGTGCTATCTGCATTCCATTGAATCTGAATCTGTTCTTCAAGTCCTCTTAAATCAGTGATTCCCAGATTAATAACTGCATCATCAAAAAGAATACTCTGACGTGGAATTTTTAATTCAGCAAAATCGGGAGATAAAAAATTCCCCTGAAAATGAATTTTTGAATTGTAAACAACGACCTCGTATATACTTCTGTATCGTTTCTCCGGATTTAAAAGTCCGTTTACAGTCAGGTTTTCAGGCAAAAAATGTGCCCAAAGCGGGGCTGCTTTTGGATTGGCAGGATTTAAATAAGGGATGGACAAAACCGGACCTGTCAGCGTCTGGTTGTTGCCCCATTTTGCACTGACTTCCCGGATGGCATTCGCCTGAGTACTTTCGCGTTCTTTGATCAGATTTCGGATCATCGCGGTAGGAACCATGAAAATGATTACCAGAAAAAAGACAATAATTGCTTTAAAAACAACAGGATAGGATTTGAAAACATTGGTTTTCTCTTGCCTGATAAAGTCTTCCATTTTGTAAAATTTGAAGTTCACAGAATAACCTGAAAGATACAAAATTAGTATTTACAATTGCATGTGTTTTTGCAGAAGGGATTGGGAAAGTCCACCGTCCACCGTCCACCGTCCACCGTCGACTGTGGACAGTTGACTGTGGACTATCGACTATCGACTCTCCCGCCATTCCCGATCAAAAACCTTCGCCTGCGGTCCGATATA
>CAYLTH010000087.1:9700-13675 GCA_964386485.1 uncultured Bacteroidales bacterium
AATTCCCTTACAATATCATCGGCTCTGGTAAAATCGTAGGAAATTTTCAGCCAGGCAAAGCGGCGTTTGATTTTAATTTTACTGACAAGGCTTTCTGTATCAATAAGATCCATCTCAGCCATAAACCGGAATAGCTTATTGGCAGCATGATATTTTTGTTTTCCGTCGATGAATATTTTGTATTTGTCGCCGATTGAGATTTTGGCCTGGTTGATGTCGATTTCCATTTGCTGAATCTTATACTCACAAATGTACCGCATTCCTGTATATCGAAGATTAATTACCCTTAAAATCTTTGGTTATATTCCCATTTTTAGTAAGGACATGCCATGGCATGTCCTGAGAAGGGACAGTATATGCATAGTCGGAACATGCCGATAAAAAGTAAGGACATGCCATGGCATGTCCTTACAATATCATCATCAAATCACCAAATCATCAAATCCTTTTTTTCGCGAAATAGGTTTTTTGAACCAGGTCGTAGAAGATGACGAGACCACCGAGGATCATCAGGATATCCGGGACTGTGCGCGCCCACATCCAGGGTTTCATGGCTTCGACTGCTTCGCGGGTACGGGTATAGAAATATCCCATATTCATCGCTGTTTCTGTTTGATGCATCCCGATAATGTAGGTGGGAATGGTGAACAACAAGGCACCGGCAGTTAGTAACCAGAAACCGGTTTTAGAGAGTTTATCACTCCATACCAGATTGTTGGCCAATGCATTGGTTCTTGATGCCATGTAAAGGAAAGCGATTGAAATATAGCCAAAGGCTCCGAGCAGCGCCACATGTCCGTGGGGCATGATCAGGTATGTACCGTGGGAGTAATAACTGATGGTTGGGGTATTGATCACCATTCCAAAGAATCCGGCACCGATCCAGTTGAGTACAGCAGAGCCTGCGATCCACATGAATGGTGTTGCAAAGCTGAAATCTTCACCCGAATGCATGCGTTCACGTTTGTTTTTCCAGGCTTCAATAATCATCAGTGCGAGTGGCAACGGCTCGAGTGCCGAGAAAATACCTCCTACAGCAATCCAGTATTCATCCAGTCCCTGCCAGAAATAATGGTGTCCAACTCCCAGTGTACCACTTAATGATATCAGGAATAATTCGAAGAACATAACCCTGACCGCCGTTTTATGGGTGATGAGTCCCAGCGAGACTGTAAAAAATGCAATTACCCCGGCTGCAAAGAGTTCGAAGGTTAACTCAACCCAAAGATGGATGACCCACCAGCGGTAGTAATCATCAACGGTATAGTTCGGCATGATCTTATGAACAGGCATCATTCCTGCCATGTAGAGGGTAGCAATCGCAAATGCCGACCAGATTATCGTACTGACAATCGGGTTATTGGTTGCCGCTTTACGGATCAGGGAAATAATCAGCAAGAACCAGAAGACCAGGCCAATGACCAGCCCGATATCCCATAAACGCCCGAGATTAATGAGTTCACGACCTTCATTTCCGAGCCAGAACCAGGTTTCACGCATTTTTCCGGTTGCGCCCATATACAAACCAATGATGCTGCCAACGGCCACGACCAATAATGCAACCCACAATACATCGACGAGCCAGGGATATTTATGGTCTTTGTTGGCCACCCATGGAGCAATCAATAAGCCCCCCACCAGCCAGCCCACAGCCACCCATAAAATAGCAATCTGGGTGTGCATCGAACGCAATACATTAAAGGGAAGGAGCGACTGTGAAAGCAAAAAGTCTTTGGCGGGTTCAGTATACAAGTGTGCCAGATAGCCCCCGAGGAACAACTGAACCACAAATAATGCAGCCACAATCGGAATATATTTTAGCAGCTTCTTTTGTGACCGGAAAATATGTGTGATTTTCAGGGGTTCTTCCAGTTTTTCATTTTCTTCTTTTTTGAAAAGAAATTCATACGCAAGAAAAATTACCACGATCGTTAGTGTCCATAAAATCAGGAATTCCCACAGCGATATTTTATGAGAAAGAAATGTTAAATCCTGATCAATCAGGGGTTCGGGTGGCCAGTTGTTCGACCAGGTGCGAACGGTACCCGGACGATACGACGATGCTACAAGCTGTCCCCAGTCTACAAAAGCGGCAATTTTTACGGCTTCATCCGGTCGGATAATGCCTCCTTTGAATGCCCGTTTCGGATCACCGTTTACCAGAAGGTTGGTGAGGTATTTTACATTCTGTTTATATGCTTCAGCAGAAGCATTGGTGTAAATGGTGGTCTTTTCGAGCAAGCTTGTCTGACGTTTGAAGTCCTCTTTGACCCGTTCCTTAACGGCTCCCCGCTCAACAGCGGAGAGTTGTGCGTTGAGTTTATTATACAGTTGTTTCCCGTAAAAATCATACAGAAATTCAGCTCTGTAATGCATAAAATCAGTTGGGAAATCCGGACCCATATAGGCGCCCATCCCCAGCATGGTTCCCCAGTCCATTAGGTCGAATTGCTGGAAATAGCCTTTTCCGCTGACAACATCATCATAGGTATAAAGCACTTCTCCGGCTTCCGATTTTACGGTTTGCGGAATCGGAGGGACTTCTTTTTGAAGGTTGGCTGTGTAATAAATCAACATGCTGACCATAATCAGCGCAATGATCCAAAAGCCTGTATACAGGCCCTTTCGGCTCATAAACTTGTCGAGTAGTGTTTGTTTCATTGTTTATCAGGTTAGGTTATTAAAAATACTACAACGAAGTAGTATATAAGTTCAAAAAAAATCAAAATTTGAATATTTCCTTAAAATCAAGCTGATCCAGTGTGCGGGTGGTGAAGGTACGGATGAATTCCTCCCGGGTACCAGCCCAGAACGAATGCATCACACAGGGGTTTTCATGGCAGCATTGATCGAAGCCCAGAATACAGTCGGTATATTTCTCCATACTTTCAACAGCATCAACAATATCCGAAAGATGAATTGATGAAATTGGCCGTGCAAAGGCATATCCGCCGTCGCGACCCTGAATACTATAGATAAATCCGGCTTTGGTGAGATCGGTCATCAGGCGTCTGAGGTATTTATCCGAAATTTTAAGTGTTCCCACCAGCGATTTGGCGGTATAGGTCTGTTCCGGATCTCTGGCCATATAGGTCAGGATTCTCAAGGCATATTCCGATGTTTTACTGAGTTTCATTAAATACTACAATCAGGTATTATTTTGCAAATATACTATTTTTCTGAAACAAGCAATCAAAATTCCTTTTATCTGTTGGCTAAAGTCCAACTGCAATTTATAACCCTTTTATCTGTTGGCTAAAGCCCAACTGCAATTTATAACCCTTTTACCTTTTACCTTTTACCTTAAAAATACCCCGCAGCCTGCAGCCGAAACATCCCGGCATACAGCCCGTTCGCAGACATCAATTCTTCATGCGTTCCCGATTCAACCAGTTTGCCTTTCTCCAGAACGAGAATGCCATTGGTTTTGCGGGTGGCACTGAGCCGGTGACTGATAATCAGACTGGTTTTCCCATGGGTGAGTTCATCCATTCGCCCCATCAGCAGGGCTTCGGCTTTGGCATCGAGGCTGCTGCCGGGTTCATCGAGGATGAGCAGGGGGGCGTCCTTATAAAAAGTACGTGCCATGGCCACTTTCTGCCATTCACCCATGCTGAGTTGCCGTCCGCCTTCCATGACACGACCCAGGGGGGTTTCATATCCTTTGCTGAAGCCGCTAATCAGATCATCGGCACCGCTTTGCCGCGCTGCTTTGCGCAATGCTTCTTCCTGATATGGTTTTTTCACATCCCCGAACCAGATGTTTTTACCGGCACTCAGGTAATAGAGTACAAAGTCCTGAAACATCACGCTGATCATCCGGTTCAGTTCTTCGGCGGGCAGGGTGGCAATATCATCTCCGTTGATCCGCACTATGCCTGAACGGGGTGTATACAATCCACATAAAAGCCTCACCAGTGTTGATTTGCCGGCTCCATTTTCGCCAACAAGCGCGAATTGTTTGCCTGCCGGAAT
>CAYLTH010000088.1:0-1292 GCA_964386485.1 uncultured Bacteroidales bacterium
TCTGTATACAATCCTGTAGTGTCCCCGTATTAATTCCCTTAAATTTTGAAGATTGAATTCTGGAACAATTCTGCCTGCTTTTTCATGTAATATAAGTATATCTACAGAATCGAAAAGGTGCTGAACAACCTCCCTGGCATAACGTTCAGAATCCTTTGAAATATATTCGCCAATATCGTTGAGATCCTGAATTGATTGATCAGTCCAAACTATTTTAACCACTTCGAAAGTTTCTTTTTGGCTTCTTCAGGTGTATTAATCTGATTATGAATAGACTGGTCAATGCCCTTCTCCACTTTATTCAGAAAAATCAATTTATCAATCAGTTCATCCAGTGTGAAACTATCCGGGAATGCTGAAATCGTTTTTAAAACATTATCCTTCGTAAGCATAGATGTTAATTTTAAACACAAAGATAATTCAAAATCTCAAAATTAGTATTGAACTTTTAAATTGGTGTCAATAGATATTACCAGCTTTCGTTTTTCCGGATTGTGAAGCCAGACCTGAATACCCCGACTTCCTGATTTGACTGGAATAGCGGTATTCACCAGAATATGGTCTCCGAAAGGATGATTATAGAAGTTAAATAAAGCCTGATTCAGTATTTCCTCTTCCTGTCCGTTTTTATTTAAGCAGTTGAGTATAAGGTTGGTGCGTGGAACCACATCCTCCATCCATCCGGATATCCCAAATGAAACCTCGATCAGGCTGTCGTTCAGCAAGGGTTTGAACACATCCTCCCGGATTAAGGTCTTTCCGGCCACATCGATTTGCTGCTCCACACCATTATAATACCGGGGTGTAAAACGCCGGATTGAGTCAACAGGAAGAATGTAATACGATGTTTTGGAGGGCATTCCGCTTATTGAAACCGGAATAGCACGATTCACCAGTTCCTGCTCGCCAGGGCGAAGTTGGGTCCAATTCTCCGTAACCAGCAGAATGGGCTGAGCCGGATCAAGAAATTTCAGAATAGCCGGTTCTTCGGCAGCTTGCAATACCAGGGATACCGACATGCGGGTCTGGTCAAGAGAAGTACGCCCCAGCATCACATTCATCAGCGGCAATCCGGTTTCGAGCGAGAGGCGGAAACTGTTTTCCAATTCCCCGGGCACGGGTGTCATCCAGATATTTTCGGAACCAACATGATAGTAGGGTAGATATAAAATCGCCTGAAAATGATGCTGCTGCACCCATGTTTCGAGGGACTCATTTTTTGATTGTTCGATGAGATTGTTGCGGGTACGCTGATTTTTTAGCACATTCCGCTGGATATCAAGGCTATAAAC
>CAYLTH010000088.1:1392-4279 GCA_964386485.1 uncultured Bacteroidales bacterium
AGAATCGAAGCCCAGAGCAGGATGTTCAACAGGGGATGATTAACCAACACCATTGTTTTCCGGAGGTTTAACGCGATCAGATTTCGGATACCCTTGAAAAACAGGAAAAGCGTTACCAGAAATGCAAGCAGTCCTGTATAAGCATAGCCTTCCCAGGTGATGTAGCGGAATTCGGAAAGAACCCGAAAGAAAGTGCCATAGCTTTGCCGCAATGGCAGGAATACACTTTCGGGAAAGGCTTTGTAATAGAGAAAGCCGTATGGATAGTTGGTACGGTTGCTAAAGGGATCGCTGAAGTGCTGAAACAGCAGGATTCCCAAAAACATAATCAATGTACAAAGCGGTAATCCGGAGAATAACACCTTCCACCTTTGAGAGGGGGCATGAATAAAGCGCCAGAGCGTATAGGCCGCGAGCAAAAGCATGAGGAATGCACAATAATAGAGGTGGGTAAAGCCGGCCCAGCCCATCAGCGCGGCATAGAGGATCCCGTGAACGGGCTTTTCCTTGCGCGCAGCCCTCATCAGCAGGGAAACTGCCAGCGGAATCACGAAAATGTAGGCCAGGGAGAGATGACCCTGCAGGCGTTCGATCTGGGGCGAGAGAAATACAATAGCAGCAGCCCATAAAACGCTGTATATCATCGAGATACCAAGCATCATGAAGAGATCATATAGCAATAATGTGGCAAACAGGATTCCGGCCATCAGCAAAATGTGGAGTACCGCCGGAAAGTGACCGGAAAGTCCCGGGAAAATGCCGTTGGTGGCTTTAATTGTATTGGTCAACAGCGGCTGACAATCGGTATACAAAACACTTTCGCCAAAGGGATAATTCATGGAATGGGTATGCATGTAGCCAGAATCATGCTTCAGATGGTAGGCTGAAACATAATAGCTTTTCAATCCATCACCTTCAGAAACAAGCAGATAACGATTCGGTTGCCAGAAAATGTCGCCAAAAAGAAACTGGATCAAGGTCAATGCAAGGAGAAAAACCAAACCCAGCCCGGTGCGGTAGGGAGTCGTCCCGTGGAGGCGGAACAGGCTTTTATGTACAGGTGTTTCCATTCGATTTCAAAACTATGGATTATTTTAATAGAAAGCCATGTATCAATTCTTTTATATCTTTGCCGATTAGTCATGGAAACAAAACAAAGAACAATCAGCAAAGCGGTGACTGTTTCCGGTACAGGCCTCCATACCGGAATCATGGTTAACCTGACATTCTGCCCGGCTCCCGAGAATACCGGCTATGTCTTTAAACGAATTGATATGGATGGCCAGCCCACGATTAAAGTGGATGCCGATCTGGTTACCGACACCTCCAGGGGTACAACTCTGGAATACAAAGGGGCGAAAGTAGCTACGATAGAACATCCTCTTGCGGCATTGGTCGGATTAGGAATTGATAATTGCATCCTCGAAATGGATGGGGTTGAAACACCCATTATGGACGGCAGTTCCCACTTTTTCGTCAAGGCATTGCTGGAAGCAGGAATTGTGGAGCAAAATGCCGAACGGGTTTATGCGGAGCTTAAATCGCCGGTCATCTATTCTGATCCCAACCGTAAAGTGGAGATTATTGCACTTCCTGCGGATGATTTCAGGATCAGTGTGATGATTGATTATGAAACTGAAGTGCTGGATACCCAGAATGCAGTTTTGGATCATCTTTCCGATTTTAAGGATCAGATTGCAAATTGCCGGACCTTCGTTTTTCTGCATGAGCTTGAATATCTGATCAATAACAATCTGATAAAAGGGGGTGACCTCAGCAATGCCATTGTGTTTGTGAACCGCTCGGTTACACAGGATGAGCTGGATAACCTGGCTTCCGTTTTAGGCAAGCCCAGTGTGAATATTACCAGTACAGGTATCCTGAACAACCTCGATCTTTATTATCCGAATGAACCGGCCCGCCATAAACTGCTGGATGTAATCGGTGATCTGACCTTGGTTGGTAAACCGCTGAAAGCGCATATTATCGCCCGCCGGCCCGGACATTTATCGAATATGAAGTTTGCGAAACTGGTTCGTGAGCATCTTGCAGCCGAAAAAAGCCTGTCGGATGTTCCGCAGTTTAACCTCACCGGCAAGCCCATTTACGACATCAATGATATCAAAAAACGGCTCCCACATCGATACCCGTTTTTATTGATCGATAAAATTATAGAACTCAGTGATAACCATGTAGTTGGTGTTAAAAATGTGACTACGAATGAACCATTTTTTGATGGCCACTTCCCGAATGAACCGGTGATGCCGGGTGTATTGCAGGTGGAATCGATGGCGCAATGTGGTGGTGTTTTTGTATTGTCGAAAGTGCCTGATCCACAGAACTATAACACCTATTTTCTTAAAATTGATGAAGTTAAGTTCCGTCAGAAAGTTGTGCCGGGCGATGTACTTGTCATCCGCATGGAATTATTATCGCCTTTCAGAAGAGGAATTTGTCACATGAAAGGGGTGGCATATGTTGGCGAAAACATCGTTTGTGAAGCCACACTTTTAGCCCAGGTTTTTAAAAACAAACCCGAGGAAAAACAGTAAGAAAACAGATTTCGGTTAAAATTAAATCAGATGAATCAACCCTTAGCATACGTACATCCTCAGGCTAAAGTCGCCAAAAATGTGGTTATTGAGCCTTTTGTCAATATTGAACAAAATGTGGAAATCGGAGAAGGTACCTGGATCGGATCGAATGTAACGATCATGGAAGGTGCCCGGATCGGAAAAAACTGCCGGATTTTCCCGGGGGCTGTTATTTCGGCTGTTCCTCAGGATTTGAAATACGCCGGTGAGGAAACCATTACCCGCATTGGCGACAACACCACCATCCGCGAATTTGTGACCGTGAACAGGGGTACCAAAGCCAATTGGGAAAC
>CAYLTH010000088.1:4379-7023 GCA_964386485.1 uncultured Bacteroidales bacterium
CTCTATCGCCATATCAGCATGGCTTCTCCTTATCTCGAACTCATTGAAGAGTACACTCTGCATGAACATTATCAGTTCCACTCCGGATTAAAACCTGTATTGCCTGATGTTACCGAAAAATTGTTTTTGGAATTACTTGGTTTTAAGCGTATTCAGGGGAAAGCAATCCGGTATTTTTCATCCGGGATGAAGCAGCGTGTTAAACTGGCTCTGGCTTTTTTGAGCGATTCTGATATTCTGCTGCTGGATGAACCCTGTGCGAATCTCGATTCACAGGGTATGGAATGGTATTCAGGTTTGTATGAAAAATATGCCGGGAACCGACTTGTTCTGGTGTGTTCCAATCATCAATCTGAAGAAATTTCATTCTGTTCTTCCACGCTCAATGTAAACGATTACAAATAGTTTGCTTGTTTTATATCCTTTTTCCCGTTAATTTTGCGCCCGTTTTAAAAGGATAATTTTTTATGGCTACAACAGCAGATTTCAGGAATGGTCTTGTTATTAATTTCAATGGCGGACTGTATACTATTGTCGAATTTCAACATGTTAAACCCGGTAAAGGTGCCGCATTTGTAAGAACCCGACTCAAAAGCATGACCAATGGTAAAGTGATTCCCAATACCTTTGATGCCGGAGTTAAAATCGATATTGCCCGCGTTGAACGCAGACCTTACCAATATTTATACAAAGACGATCAGAATTATTATTTCATGAGTCAGGAAACATTTGAGCAGATTTCACTCGAAGAAAACCTGATCAATGCTCCGGCTTTATTGAAAGACGGTCAGATGTGCGAAGTTGTAACCCATGCTGATACTGAAACAGTTTTGTATTGCGAACTTCCGGCTTTTGTGGTTTTACAGGTTACCTATACCGAACCTGGTTTACGCGGCGATACTGCCACCAATACCCTGAAGCCTGCAAATGTTGAAACTGGTGCTATCGTCAGAGTTCCGTTGTTTGTGGAAGCCGGCGAATGGATCAAGGTTGATACCCGTACCGGAGATTATTCGGAACGTGTTAAGGTTTAGTCATGAAACTGCCTTTTCCGATTACTGTTCAGTCGGTTGCTGACAGTTTTCAAGCCAAAACGGCCGGGAATCCCCTGCAGGAAATTACCGGTATCAACGAAATTCATATGGTTGAACCCGGGGATATTACATTCGTGGATCATCCGAAGTATTACGATAAAGTTCTGAAATCGGCCGCAACGACCATCATCCTGAATAAAGAAGTTGAGTGCCCGGAAGGGAAAAGCCTGATTTTTCACGACGATCCTTTTACGGTATATACCGGAATCATTAAAAAATTCAGATCGTTTGAGCCTGCCACGGCCATGGTGAGTCCATCTGCTATAATAGGCGAAGGTACTGTGATACAACCCGGTGCATTTGTTGGAAACCATGTGGTTATCGGCAAAAACTGTGTGATTCATCCGGGTGTCAGTATTTACGACCATTGCGTGATCGGGAATAATGTCATTATTCATTCCTGTTCTGTGATCGGGGCGGATGCCTTCTATTTCAAGAAACGCGACTGGGGCTGGGATAAAATGCTGAGTTGTGGCCGGGTTGTGTTGGAAGATTTCGTGGAAGTGGGTGCCAATTGTACCATTGACAGAGGTGTAAGCGGCGATACCGTGATCGGACAGGGAACCAAGTTTGATAATCATGTTCAGATCGGCCATGATACAGTGGTTGGTAAGCATTGCCTAATCGGATGTGCTACCATTATTGCCGGTGTGACAAAGATAGAGGATGAAGTCCTGATCTGGGCACGGGTTGCAATTCAGAAAGATCTTGTTATTGGGAAAGGTGCAACAATACTGGCAACTTCGGCGGTAGATAAAAACCTGCCGGGCGGAAAAGTATATTTTGGAGCTCCTGCTGAAGAAGCCCGCAAAAAATGGCGTGAAATGGCTGCAGTGCGGCAACTACCCGATTTACTGCAACGGCTGAATAAAGGCTAAACTTCTTATTCTTTTACCTCTTTGTGGCGATGACAATGAACGACATGGTCGTTCACCATACCGGCTGCCTGCATATAGGCATAACAGATTGTACTTCCTACAAATTTAAACCCCCGTTTGAGCAGATCCTTACTCATGGCATCGGATTGTGCTGTTTTTGCCGGAATATCCGACATGCTCTTCCAGCTATTGTGGATGGTTTTCCCTCCGGTAAACTGCCAGATATAGGCGTCAAAGCTTGAAAATTCCATCTGAACCTGCATAAATGCCCGTGCATTCCCAATGGCAGCATTGATCTTGGCCTTATTCCGGATAATACCGGCGTCATTCATCAGTTCGGCAATCTTTGAATCATCGTAGCGGGCGATTTGCCGGATATCGAAGTTATCGAACGACCGGCGGAAATTTTCCCGCTTTTTGAGTACAGTCGACCAACTCAGACCAGCCTGAAATGCATCCAGCAATAAAAATTCGAAATGTTTTGCATCATCATGAACCGGCACACCCCATTCATGATCATGGTATGCCACCATCAAGGGATCATGCTTAGGCCATTCACAGCGGGTTATTTCTTTGTCAGACAATTCGTTACTCATGATCAGTGTGGGGTTTAAGTTTTTTAACTGCCCATTGTATTGCCAGCCACGATATCAGTATAAACACCGGCCAGCT
>CAYLTH010000088.1:7123-9298 GCA_964386485.1 uncultured Bacteroidales bacterium
TCCACTTCTTCTGCATCAATCTTCTTTTTATTCATCGCTCTCCAGGCATAAAAAATATACAAAAACACAAATGGAACTGCCAGCGAAACATAGCTCATCACACTCAGGGTGAAATGGCTGGAAGAACTGTTTTCAATTGTCAATGAACTTTGTAAATCCCAGACAGAAGGGTAGAAGGCTGTTTGATTAAATCCGGCTAAAATAAAGAGGGAAATAACCACCAGAATGCTGCCACTTCCTGTAAACCATATTCCTTTTGAATATTGGGTAAAGATAGCCCTGAAAAGACCAAATAAAACCAGAACCAGACCCGCCAGCAACAGCAGGCTGTTCAGCGGCATGGCCAGCAGATTATGCCAGTATTTATGGGCTTCCATCTGTACGATTCCCGTTGATGCGTTGTAGGCAAAGCCATCCAGGAACATCAGACGGATCAGAAAGAATAAAATAAAAGCCAGAAAGGGGATGGCATTGATCCAAACCTGCCGTTTCGCACGGGTAAAGATGTTTTTATCGGCCACACTCGACATTACATACAAAGCTCCCTGTACACGGGCCAGAAAAAAGACCGCCAGACCGAGGGCCAGGTTTTGGATATTGAGGGCGGCCTCAAGTCCATGCCAGGGAGTTTGCCATTGGGAGATAACCGGATTGGAAATGAGGGTGATGTTGCTTTTATCCATCGAGAATTCAGAACCTGTAAAAAATGTTGATACGGCAGTTCCGAGGAGAATTGTACCTACTACTCCATTGATTATCAAAAAGGTATCATAGGTGTTACGACCCAAAAAATTGGCAGGTTTGCTTCTGAATTCATAGGAAACAGCCTGAATAACGAAGCTGAATAAAATGGCCATCCAGACCCAATAGGCTCCTCCGAAACTGGTAGAGTAGAAGAGGGGAAAAGATGCGAAAAAGGCTCCACCAAAGGTTACCAGGGTGGTAAATGTAAATTCCCACTTACGTCCGAAGGTATTGATCAGAATTTTTTGCTCGGTTTCGGTTTTGCCGAGCGTAAACAATAGGGTTTGTCCGCCCTGTATAAAGGTGAGAAAAACGAGCAAACCGGCCAGAACGGATACAATGATCCACCAGTATTGTTGCAAAGCAAGCAGGGATAGGGATTCAAACATATCAGTGTCCTCCGTCTTTAGGCCCCAGTTTGATTTGCCGGAACATGATTTTCAATTCAGCGATTAATAGTGTGGTAAAGAGAATAGCGAAAAGCCAGAAGGTCGTTTGTACGAATGTGGAGTCGAGATTTGAAACAGCAGCCAGCGTAGGCATCAGATCTTGTATAACCCAGGGTTGACGGCCCATTTCGGCGGTAACCCAGCCTGCTTCTGAGGCGATATAGGCCAAGGGGATGGTGAAAATGGCCGATCGAAGCCAGAATTTTGAGGACTCCAGTCTGTTTTTTACCAATAACAGAAGGTAAATGGCAAAAAAGAAGAGAAAATAGAAGCCAAGAACCACCATGATCCGGAAACTGTAAAATGTAATGGGGATATTGGGTACGGTATCGGCAGGATTATCAAAATACCCATATCCAAAATAGGCAAAATGTTCATCCATGGTTTTCATGGCTTGTGCAGCTCCGAGCGTATCATTTAGTTTTTTTGCCACTTTGTAATCACGCAGAGCTTTGATTGCCAGTTTTCCACGGCCTACTTTCTCGGTTATCGCTACGATGCCATATTCCTTGTTCCCATCAAGTAAATCTTTAACTCCGGGCACAAAGGCGTCAAAATCTTTGTAAGCCAGATATGACAGCATGTTCGGAACTTCAATCCGGTATTTAAAGTTGTTCAGATTGTTGTAGTCCGGATCATACTCCGAATTGGAGGCAATGGCAAAGGTGGTGAGTCCGGCACCCTTCTGGCCTTTATACAGGCCTTCGAGTGCAGCAAATTTCATGGGTTGTTTCAGTGCGATCTCCCGGGCAGAGCTATCCCCCCAAAAAATGTTCAGAATAATCGACAATAACCCGAAAACGCCTGCCAGCGCGATACTTCTTCGTGCCAATACCTGATGCCGTTTCTTGAGCAAATACCAGGAACTGATGCCAATTACAAAAATGGATGCCAGGACGAATCCTGAGGAAATGGTGTGAAGAAACTTATTGACAGCCATGGGGTTAAGCCAGACATCCAGAAAACTGATCATCTCGTTGCG
>CAYLTH010000088.1:9398-11781 GCA_964386485.1 uncultured Bacteroidales bacterium
AGGGTCATCCAGAATTGTGTGATTTTTTTCCATTGCGGATCGCCGGTTTTCACGTATAGGCTCTCCATAAAGGCAATGATGAAACTGAGTCCCAGCGTTAAGGGGACAAACAGCCAGTGATACATGGCTGTCAGGGCAAATTGTGCCCGCGACCAGTCAATCAGGGCGGGCGTAATGTCGTTCATGAGTTAATGTGTTAGTCGATCGATAACATAATCTCCTTTTTCCTTATCACTGTCAAAGCGGGAAGATAAAAAGTCGGGGAAAAGGAATATACGCAGTAAAACGAAAATGATAAAAAGTTTAATGAGGATAATCAGCCAGAGCGTTTTTCCAATGGTCATGCTCCGGAATCCATCCCGGTAAAACCCGATAATTTTTTTTATCAATACCATGAAATTAGTAATAACATCCTGTTAAACAGGAATATATCACTTTATTTGAGCGGTTGTTCTCCGGTTACTTCATAACCGGCTGCTGTAATAACCTCGCTTAGTGCAGTCAGGGTTGTTTTGGTTGAGTCAAAGCTGATAGTCGCGAATTTATCCACATGGGAAGCGACAACTTCCGAAACGCCATCAATTTTGCCAACTTCTTCTTTAATTGTGTTTTCGCATCCCTCGCAACTCATGCCTTCTACACCCAGTTTAACGGTTTTAATGGCGGCTGCCGTAACAGCTTTTGGCACCTCTGTGCCTGTTTTTCCCTGATTACAGGCATAAGCAGCCATGGCCAGGATCATGAAGAGTAAAATCTTTTTCATTTTTATAGCGTTTAATGATGAAAGTCGTTTTGAAAAATAGTATACGAAAGTACGAAATTTTTGCGTTCCGGTGTCCTGTTGTTTGGTGTCAGATTTTTTTTTTCATTGAATTGATATTTCGGCTTATATTTGGGTACTGTTTATCAGGCTTTGGTATTATTTTAGAACCCATTTTATGAAAGAAGTACAGGATTTTCTGCAATGCGATACCGATATTTACAATTACTACGGTTCGCAGCCGGATGGAGAAATCCAGAGCCGTGAAGCCAAAGGCGAGCCCACTGCACGCGTCAGGAAAGCCAGGCAAATGTATTTTGAGGCCAAGTCATCCGCTTCTGTTGAATTTCCATACTGGTATACCCGTCGTTGGGAGGAACTGGAAGGAGAGGTTCCGGTTGTTCGTCGGGCCGAATCGCTCAAGGCAGGTTTTGAACATTTAACTCCCGCCGTTTTTCCGGATGAACTGATTGCCATGCGAAAAGCAACCTATTTGCGGGGTTCATATCCTATGCCCTGGTTGTCGGAAGCATTCTTTCTCTCGAAGGAAGATGATCTGTATAAGGAAGCGCAGAAAGCAGGGAAAGCCAGCGCGGATGAAGTTACAACCATGGGACAGGGTGGTGGAAATGTTACCAAAAGTTTCGGGAATGTGTTGTCCATTGCCGGAAAGTTCGGACTTCGGAAAGAAGAAATGCCCATTTTGATCAAAACTGCAAAAAAGTGGTTCAACAAATCGGTGGATGATATCGGTCACCGCTATGAGCAGCTCGTGCCCGATTATTCAACAAAAGAAGAAATCATGCGGGCTGTTATCTGCATGTTTGATTCAGGATATACCCTGCCCCAGGGACGGGAAGTCATGAATTATTATTATCCCTTGCAATATGGAATTGAAGGGATAAAAACCATTTGCCTGCAAAATCAGAATGCAGCTGCCGGATATCCGGAAATGGACCGGCTGTATTTCTATAAGGCTGTGCATACCATGCTCGAAGGCCTGCAGACATGGATCCGGAATTATGCCGGAGAAGCCCTTTTTATGGCATCGCTCGAAAAAGATATGCGTCAAAAGGATGAATTTCTGGAAATTGCAGAACGCCTCGAATGGTTGTCAAAAAACAAACCCAGAACATTCCATGATGCACTTCAGCTTATCTGGATTTTTCATGTAGCTGTTTTGAATGAAGATGCCATCTCCGGTTTATCGCCCGGGCGCCTCGGTCAGGTTCTTTATCCCTACTGGAAGCAGGATATGGATAATGGCACCTTGAACCGCGAGAAGACAATTGAACTCCTCGAATGCATGCGGATGAAATTTACGGAATTGGATTGCTTTGCATCGATGGGTGTTGTCGGCGGGGTATTAAGCGGGAATACCTTCAATAATCTCTGTATCGGTGGTTTGGACAAGGAAGGCAACAGTGCTGCCAATGAATTGGAAATGTTGATATTGGAATCGGCTATGTCCTGTGATACTCCTCAACCCACCTTAAGTTTATTATTTGATGAAAAATTGCCGGAAGAATTTTTGTTAAAGGGAATTGAATGTACAAAAATCGGAACCGGATATCCGGCCTGGATCAACAACCGGGTTGCCATGGAATTCCTGCTGAACAATTT
>CAYLTH010000088.1:11881-13586 GCA_964386485.1 uncultured Bacteroidales bacterium
AACAGCATGCTCAAACCCGATTGTCTCGAAACCGGAAAAGATATCAGCCACAAGGGTTGTCGCTACAACCGGACATTTAATGTCGAAATCTGCGGAGGTGTTAACCTGGTTAATTCTCTTGCGTCAATTCGTAAAAATATATTTGAGCAATCGAATTTTACAATTACCGACCTCCAAAAAGCCATCGAATCCAATTTTGGTTATGTTTCAGCGCTGGAAACAGGCTCCTACAGCCTGATTGAACAGGTGAAAACGCAGAATTATACCGATTGGCTCAGGATTCATAAGCTTTGTCTGGATGCACCCAAATACGGGAACGACGATCCTTATGTTGATGGTATTTTTAAGGAATGGCAGCACTGGTTCAGCCGCATGTGTGAAAATTATCGCTCCCTGTACGATGAACCCATGTATTCCTGTCAGATTTCAGTTTCCACGCATGCTCCCATGGGTGCTGTAACACTTGCCACTCCTGATGGACGATTGTGTGGTACTACCTTTGCCGACGGTTCTGTTTCCGCCTATCCCGGTTCCGACCGGAATGGTCCGTATGCTCTCTTCAATTCAGCAACCTGTTACAACCACGCGCTGTCTCAGAACTCTCAGCTTAACATGAAGATCCATCCTTCTGTTGTAAGCGGGAGAGAAGGTTCGCGGAAATTTCTGGAAATGATTAAGGCCTATTTGCGGAAAGGTGCTTTTCATGCACAATTTAATGTAGTTGATTCAAGAATGTTGAAAGATGCACAGAAAAACCCGGATCAATACAGAGGATTGATGGTGCGGGTTGCAGGATTTACACAATATTGGGTTGAACTCGGGAAACAGATTCAGGATGAGGTGATTGCACGAACAGAATATGAACAATTAGGCTAAATCTCTTAAAATGAAACATTACGATTGTAAATATTATCTTAGTATAGATGTTTTTAAAGGCCTTTGTAAACGCGATAAAAGCAATATAAATGCAGATGATCCGGCCTGCGACAGTTTTGAAAATGCAAAGAAATGCCGGAATTGTTCGAATTTCACATCAACACAGGTTGATTTGGGCTTGTGCATGAACAAATACGAGGCCTATCCCGATATGAATGCGCTGACATGCAATGATTTCAGACTATAAAATCTCCGGCCCGACGGGTACTGTTTTTGATATTCAGGGACTTTCTGTCCACGATGGGCCAGGATGCCGAACACTCGTGTTTTTAAGCGGCTGTACACTGAATTGTTTTTGGTGCTCCAATCCTGAGGGAATCAGCCTGCGGCCTTCACTTCTTTATTTTTCATCAAAATGTATTCGTTGTGGCAAGTGTATTGAAAACTGTCCGGAAGATGCTCTTTGTCTCGAGGATGAGGACCTCCGGATTTCCAGGCAGCACTGTGTGGAATGTAGCCAATACCGTTGTTTAGCAGAGTGTTATACAGAAGCACTGCGGATGAGCAGCTATGAAATTTCGGTTTCCGCTTTATATGATATTATCCGGCGCGACCGGCAATTTTGGGGGAAAGAGGGGGGGATTACACTTACCGGAGGGGAACCACTGGTTCAGAATGAGTTTACCTCTGCCATCCTGAAAAAATGTTATGAAGGTTATATTCATACGGCTGTTGAAACCTGCGGGAATGTTCCCTGGCAAAATTTCGAATCCGTTTTGCCCTATCTCGACTGGATTTTCTTCGACCTGAAACAGATGAATACAACGCT
>CAYLTH010000089.1:0-13564 GCA_964386485.1 uncultured Bacteroidales bacterium
AAGGATAATCAGGAAATCGGCATATATCTTGGAAAACTGTATGGCAAAGTTTTGCAGGAAAGTCGCTTTTGTAATGATTTTGATTTTTTGATTCCGGTACCGCTTCATCGAAAACGCCAGCGAAAACGCGGATACAATCAAAGTGAGGTTTTTGCAAAGGGTTTATCCGAATCAACAAAAATCCCGGTGGAAACACGTTTATTACTCCGGATTACAGCTTCCAAAACCCAAACCCGAAAATCGAAATTCATGCGCTGGAAAAATGTTGAACAATTGTTTGCCATAAAAAATCCAGAGGCTTTTCGGGGGAAACATCTGGTATTGGTTGACGATGTTATTACAACAGGAGCAACACTTGAAGCCTGTGCTCATGCCCTCGAAAAAATTGAAGGTGTGAAAATAAGTGTGATTTCGATTGCCTCAGTAGCCTGATAATCAAATATATACTTTAGGAATCAGCTCACCCGTCAGAACGCGTAATCCATTCATGGCCAGCGCCCGCATTTCATCTTCTCCCGGATAAATATGCACCGGAGCGATCCATTGGGTTTGCTCAATAATCATGGTGGTAAATGGTCGGCTATGAGCTATACCACCTGTTATGAGGATGGCATCAATCTCGCCTTTCAAAACTGTAGCCATGGCTCCGACATATTTTGAAACCTGATAGGCCATGGCATCAAAAATCAGTTTTGCATGGGGATCTCCTTTGGCGATCATCTCCTCCACTTCTACCATATTGTTGGTTCCCAGATGGGCCACAATCCCCCCTTCACCTTTTATCATTTTTTTCATGGTGGAAAGCGGGAATTTCTGGGCATAACATACTTTAGCCAGATCTCCTGTTGGTAAGGTCCCACTGCGTTCGGGTGAAAAGGGACCCTCCCCGTCGAGACCCTGATTTACATCTACAACACGACCTTTACGGTGAGCACCAATCGTGATTCCACCACCGAGGTGAACCACAATCAGATTCAGATCTTCATAGTTCTTTTTTTTATTGGAAGCATATTCCCGGGCAACAGCCTTTTGATTTAAGGCATGAAAAATCGAAATCCGTTTAAATTCCGGATGCCCGGCAACGCGTGCAATTTCATCCAGTTCATCCACAACTACCGGATCAGCAATAAAGGCTTTGGCATCGGGAAGTGTACGTGCAAGGTCATCTGCAATCAATCCACCCAGGTTGCTGGCATGTTCACCCAGCGGACTGTTGATCAAATCTTTTTTCATGACGTCATTAACCTCATAAATACCGGATTCAATGGGTTTTAATAACCCACCCCGACCAACGATGACCCTGATTTTTGTCAACTCAATATTGGCTTCCTCCAGTTCTTTGAGGATAATATCTTTCCGGAATTGAAACTGATCTGTGATTTTTTCAAATCCTTCGAGTTCTGTATTACTATGCCTGATATTCTTTACAAAAACCGGAGAATAATCTTTAAATACAGCAATTTTGGTCGATGTGGAACCCGGATTTATTGCCAGTATACGTATACCTTTCATAGAAAATAGTAAAAGGCAAAAGGCTATTTACACACGAGTGCAGCCAGTGCAATCGAGTAGAGCTTGGTCTTCATACTATCGCCACGCGATGACAAAACAGCCGGTACACGAGCACCTACCACCATCGCACCCTGCTCACCACCGGCAAGTTTCGTGTTGGATTTGTAAAAAACATTACCGGCTTCAATATTCGGGAATAACAAACAATCGGCGTCCCCGGAGACATGACCACCTACCTTTTTAATTTCTGCACTTTCTTTATCAATGGCAGCATCCAGTGAAAGCGGACCATCAATATATGCTCCCTTAATCTGACCACGATCGGCCATTTTCGAAAGAATTGCCCCATCCACACAGGCTGGCATTCCGGCTAACATTTGCTCAGTTGCAGCAATCACTGCTACTTTAGGTTTCTCGATTCCGAGTGCCTGAGCAGTCTGAATCATATAATTGATAATGGTAATCTTTTGTTTTAAATCAGGCAGCGGGATAATTGCAACGTCACCACAGGTAATCAATTTGTGATAATTGGCATTTTCCATTACTGTGATATGAGTCAGAACCGCATTCGGATTCATGAGTCCTTTTTCCTTATCCAGAATCGCACGCATGTATTTATCGGTACTCACAAGTCCTTTCATCAGAATGTCACCATCTTTATTATTGATGATTTCGACAGCTTTTGCAGCAGCCGGACCTTCAGATGGTTCATGAATTATCCTGAAATTTGAAGGATCAATGCCAAGTTCGGCGCATACTTTAAGGATTGTAGTTTCATCACCAACGAGTGTACCTTCAATTAATCCAAGTTTTACAGCTTCATAAACAGCTTCAATGGTGTGTGAATCGTTTGCATAAGCTGCAATCAGCTTTTTCTTTGATTTGGCTTTTAAAGCCTCAAACATTTGGTCGAGTTTGGTAATAGTCATGGGTCCTCCCTGATTAAGAAATTGATTATGTAGTATTTAAGTTAAAAATGCCGAAGCCTGATTTCGTGGCAAAAGTACATAATTCAAATGAATTTTTAAACTGGATACTGAACAGTTTTAGCGGGTATAAAAATCAATCATTTCCATCAATGCTTTCTGACATACCGGGCAGAAATAATTGTATTTGGTCGACTTCATTGTACAATCAAGAGTGGGCCTGTATACACCTTTTGCAACATAACCACCGCCTTCAAATAAACCTACTTTATCCCGATACTTCTCTTCAGCAGGGGTGGGTACCGGGACATATTTATCGACCATATTTTTCCATTTACGGTCAAAATCAACCAATGTGGTCAGGTTGGGTTCCCAGGGTTCCTGATCAAGCGGATAAAAGTCAACCATGGCAACATCAGAAGTATAATATTCATCCCCCAATCCACATAAAGCATGTCCGAATTCATGCACAAAAACATAGTTACTCAGGTCATTATTACTACTGGTTACAGAAACAAAATTATAGAAACCGCCACCACCATACTTGTCTGTATTCACAAGAACCACAATTTGATCATAAGGGGCATTCGAGGCCAGATGACGCAATGTTTTATGATCGGAAGTCGTAAGATAACGCTCAGAACCAAAAGTGTAGAAAGTGGAATTTAAAATCGTTTTCTTCCAGATTCCCTGACCAGGCAAATCGGCACCACTTTCTTCGGAAGAAGCCTGTACTGCCCATATATTGATCTTGTCCTTCATGGTTAAAAACGGTTCACATTCAAGCAAATAATTCGCAAAACGTTGTGCATCCCGACGAAATTTCTGAATCTCTCTTCCTTTATAGCCTTCTGCAACAATCACGATATCGAGTTTTGCCGTTGGATCTCCACTGAACCAGATTCGGGTTGTTTTCTTAACAAATTTCATTTCTTTCGAAATAAAAACTGAGGCAGGATTCACATACATCTGAAACCGCTGTTCGAAGATGTTTTTCCGGTTCCGGGTCAAAAATGCTATCCGTATGGTCTTTTTTGGGAATGGCATCACCATGGTTTCCTGAAAAACTTTTGAACAGGTTTTGGCTTCTGCAGTTGTCTGCCATTCATTGAACAGCGTTGAATAATGCCGTTCAAACAACAACTCTCCGCTGGCACTGTCAAACGCCTGAAATTTGTAATTACCATAGTTAAACGGATCGATCAGCATGGTTTTCGACCGGTCCCAGGTTGGTTCCATGATCAGTTCATCAAGTGAAATATTCTCCTCCAGATTGTTGCCGCTGCGGACATAATCGATCCGTAAGGTTTTATTTAAAAAATTGTCCTCAAATGCAGAAAAGCCAACAAGTGGTAGCAGGAAGCAGGTTAATACAAACCAAAAAGTCTTCATAATCGTAGTGATAATTTTGCAAGAATGTAAAGATATGCAATTCGACAATAACTAAAAGTATTTGTTTATAAAATCTTTTTTTTAACTTTGAAAACTTCAAATGAAAAGATGATCCGGATTGTTACCAATACTAAATCTAAAAAGCAACTCTTTTTAAACATCAAAGAGAGGGATACCTTCTGCAATTAGAGAACTCGTTTTCTATTAAAATTCCTTATTACTTATTTTAACACACAGATTATTATGGAGTTACCTTTTGCAGAATCCTATAAAATGAAAATGATTGAGACCATACGTCTCAGTACTCGCGCTGAACGGGAACAATGGATAAAGACCGCCAATTATAATTTATTCAATCTTCGTTCAAATCAGGTTTTTATTGACTTACTCACCGATTCAGGAACTGGTGCAATGAGTGATAAACAATGGTCAGCTATGATGCTGGGCGACGAAAGCTATGCCGGAGCCAGTTCTTTTTACAAAATGAAAGACGCTATCCGTGATTTGCTCGGTTTTGATTATTTCCTTCCTGTTCATCAGGGAAGAGCCGCTGAGAATGTATTGTTCAGTACACTTGTAAAAGAAGGTCATGTTGTTCCCGGAAATTCACACTTTGATACAACCAAAGGACATATCGAATTCAGAAAAGCAAAAGCCATCGATTGTACCATTGATGAGGCCTTTGATACAACAATACAACACCCCTTTAAAGGAGACCTTGATCTCAATAAACTGGAGTATGTTCTGACCAAATATCCAAAAGAACAAATTCCTTTTATCGTAGTAACTGTTACGTGTAACACATCCGGCGGACAACCTGTTTCCATGAAAAACCTCCGTGATGTTTATAAAATGGCACAGAAATATGGCATCAGGGTATTATTCGATTCAGCACGCTTCGCCGAAAACGCATACTTTATAAAAATGCGCGAACCGGAATATGCAACCTCCACAATCCGGGAAATTGTTCTGGAGATGTTTTCCTACTCGGATATGATGACCATGAGCAGTAAAAAAGATGCCATTGTTAATATGGGCGGTTTTATTGCCATGCGCGATGAAGAATTATACCGGCAGGCCAGTGTTTTTAATATCGTTTTTGAAGGCTATGTTACCTATGGCGGAATGTCGGGCAGGGATATGAATGCACTCGCTCAGGGTTTGTATGAAGGAACCGAATTTGATTACCTGAATACCCGTATCGGGCAGGTCGCATATCTCGGGCAAAAACTCGAATCCTTCGGCGTTCCATGCCAGGTTCCCTTTGGTGGTCATGCCATTTTTGTGGATGCAAGGCGCTTTTTATCCAATGTTCCCAAAGAAGAATTTATTGCTCAGACACTGGCAGTAGAACTTTATCTTGAAGGGGGTGTGCGTGGAGTCGAAATCGGCACTTTGCTGGCCGACCGCGACCCGGAAACCCGCGAAAACAGATACCCTGCACTCGAATTCCTTCGTCTTGCAATACCCCGAAGGGTTTATACCAATAATCACATGGATTATGTAGCTGTTGCCCTGGGCAATGTTTACGAACGCCGCAATTCCATTACAAAAGGATATAAAATCCTGCAGGAAGCTCCGATCATGCGCCATTTTACGGTTTCACTCGAACCAGCTTAAACCCGGCTATGACTGTTATACGCATTACGAAACAATTCTCCTTTGAAATGGCGCATGCCCTTAAAGGACATGACGGACCCTGCCGGCACATTCATGGCCATTCTTATATACTTGATGTAACCCTGATTGGTCATGCCATTCCCGATTACGGTTCTCCGGAACTGGGAATGCTCATGGATTTCGGGAAACTGAAAAAGATTATCAGGCCGGCTATTATCGAGGTTTTTGATCATGCTCTCGTCCTGAACCGCGACTATCCCCAGGTTGAAATCAAAACAACCCATGAACTGTTCGAAAAACTGATCCTCGTTGATTATCAGCCAACCTGCGAAAATATGCTGTCGGATTTTGCAAATCGCATCATTCCGCTTCTGCCGGAACGGGTAAAACTCTTCAGCCTCAAATTACGCGAAACAGCCACTTCCTATGCTGAGTGGTTTGCTTCGGATAACGAATAACACTGCCCGCAGAAATCAGATACTGCACGCATACTAAGCTTTTCTTCTTCATAAAACCCCATGTGGCCTGCATTCCCGAGTATCAGCGTAAATGAAACCCCGGGCAGCATGGTCTGTGGCTGAATACGCTCTACCGGCATCCGGCTGTCGTGTTTTCCTAAAATAAACAATACAGGAACCCTGAGTTCTTCCAATACCCTTTGCCGGTCCGGGCGAAGCTTCATGCCCGTCATACAGGCAACCAGCGATTCAACAGAAGTGTGCGAAGCTGTTTCTTTCATCCGGCGGATTTCTGCATCGAATAAATCCCTGTTGTGCTCTGCAAAAAGATTCGGTATAAACTGATTCAGAAAACTGTTCTTGCTCTTCCGGATGAGTTGAATGGTCCGGTCACGATTTGCTTTGGCTTCTTCCGTATCTTCTGATGCCAGTGAATGAAACAATCCGATTCCGACAAGCTTTTCAGGATATAAATCAGCATACGCCATTGTTACATAACCTCCCATCGAATGCCCGATCATAACACAGCGCTGCACTTTTTCATGAACCAGCAAGGCATCCACTGCTCCAGCCATCATTTCCATACTCTGAACTTCTCCCAATAATTCACTTTGACCCAATCCTGGTAAATCAGGCGTGACTACAGTGTATTTCGCTGATAATGTTTCCCGAAATGCAGCCCAGATTGCACTCGATTCAGGATATCCATGCAATAAAACCAAAACCGGTCCTTTGCCTTTCTTTTCATAGAATAAGGCATTCCCGGCATAATTGTATACCATACTTATTTCTGTTTCTTCATTAACTCTTCAATTTCTTCTACTTCCGACGGAATATCTGACATCAGATCAACAGGTCCGTGTTCTGTCAGCAAAATATCATTCTCAATCCGGATACCAATCCCTTCTTCCGGAATATAAATGCCGGGTTCACAGGTTAAAATCATTCCGGCTTCAAGTGTTTGCTGTTTAAATCCCAGATCATGTACATCAAGTCCCATAAAATGAGATGTCCCATGCGGGTAATACTTAAAAAACAAAGGCTTATCCGGATTCTGATTCTTAACATCGTCCTCTGTGAATAATCCCAGACGAATCAGCTCTTTTTCCATAATACCGCAAACCCCTTTGTGATAGGTATCAATTGTTGTTCCGGGAACCAACATCCGGATCGCCTGTTTCATTACATGCAGAACCGATTGGTATATGGCTTTCTGTCGGGGCGTATAAACACCGTTCACCGGGATAGTGCGGGACAGGTCACTGGCATAATTGGCATATTCAGCACCAAAATCGAGCAACAGCAAATCCCCCGACTTACATTCCCGGCTGTTTTCAACATAATGCAGTATGCAGGCATTGGCACCGGAAGCAATAATAGGAGAATAGGCATGGCCATTTGCCCGTTGCCGGATAAACTCATGCTGGATTTCAGCTTCAATCTCATATTCCATCACTCCCGGACGGGTAAATTTAAGTACCCGCAAAAAAGCATCCCGGGTTATTGAACAGGCTTTTCTTACCAGCGCCACCTCAATTTCTGATTTTATGGTTCTTAGTTTTGCCATAATCGGAGCCGACCGCTGATAATCATGATGTGGAAACTGCTTCTGTATATCACGTGTAAACCTGACATCACGGTATGGCACCTCACTATTATAGCGGATATGCTCATTCGCATTCAGATATACATGCTGTGCATTGATCATCAGCTCACGGATAACAGTCTGGAATGAGTCAAGCCATAAAACAGTGCGGATTCCACTCGTTTGGGTGGCTTCTTCGCGTGTATATTTGTGTCCTTCCCAGACAGCTATATAATCACTGGTTTCCCGTAAAAACAATACTTCCCGGTATTTTTCCAGAGGACTATCCGGGAAAAGCAATAAAATGCTTTGCTCCTGATCTATCCCGCTCAGATAGAACAAATCGGCATTTTGTCTGAAAGGAAAAAACTGATCTCCGCTGCGTGGAAATTCATCATTCGAATTAAAAATGGCCAGCGAACCGGGTAGCATCTGTCGGATGAACCGTTCCCTGTTCTGAATAAATAATTCAGGGTTTACCGGATTATATTTCATGTGAATAGTACTTTGTATTTAACTTTTTGAAAATCAGGATATTGAAAATAAAAAAAAGATTCCTGCTTTTGTCTTTATAGATTATTCCGTTAATTTTGCGAATTAAATGACAAACCTATGAGAAAATTTAATAGGTTTGACATGATCAAATCACCCAAACAACAAAAACAACAACAGGATTATGGCAACTTCATGGATGAACATTTCGTCGATTGCAAAAAAGGTTTATATGGCCATCGCTGGCTTGTTTTTGATTAGCTTTTTGCTGGTACATCTTGGTATTAACCTTTGCCTCCTGAGAAACGACGGTGGAGAATGGTTTAATGCTGCCTCTCATTTTATGGGAAGTAACTATATTATAAAGGTGTTCGAGGTATTCCTTTTTCTGGGATTTATACTCCATATTATAATAGGCGTAATCCTGCAGCTCCAGAATTGGTTCGCGCGTCCGGTCCGGTATAAAGTAGAAGGCTACTCGCATACCTCCTTCTTTTCAAAGTATATGATTCATACCGGAGTCATCATTTTCATATTCCTGGCAATTCACCTGAGTAATTTTTACTTCGTTAAACATGGCTGGGTTGCTACTCCCGAAGGCGTTACCGATAACCATGACTTTTATACCATGGCAGGCCTGCTGTTTAAGAACACGGCCTACTCTGCCTTGTATATCTTCTTTATGGTGATACTCGGTTTTCACCTGAACCATGCATTCCAGAGTTCTTTCCAGACTTTGGGTTTGAATCACAGCAAATATATGCCTGCAATTAAACTTATTGGCACGGTATACTCGGTTGTCGTTCCGCTTGGGTTTATTATCATCCCGATCAGTTATCTGCTGGGATAATTTTCCCCATGCTGCTTCGTTTTGAATCCTCATTTTCATATTCCAATGAAAAAATTATTGTTTTTGAGTTTACTGCTTCTGTTTTCATGGGGAAGCTTTGCCCAGAAAGGCCCGCAGATCCAAACCGATCCGAAGAAACAGACACCAATGCTGGTGGGCAAAATTAAACGGAGTCATCTTCAATCCGCCGATTTTAATGCCTGGTACCAGAAAGAATATTCCGAATATAAACCCGATGCCAATATCGTATCTCAGCTTAAACCCCTGCTTAAAGGTGTTCGAATCGTTCTGGTGATGGCTACATGGTGCAGCGACAGCCGGAGAGAAGTCCCCCGTTTTTATCAGATTCTGGATCAGACCCGGTTCAAAGAAAAACACATGAAGATTCTGTGTGTCGACCGCGATAAAAAAGCCGGAAAATTTGAATCCTCAGACCTTGACATTAAATTGGTTCCCACCTTTATAATATACAGGCAGGGAAAAGAATTGGGACGCATTATTGAAACTCCGGTCGAATCACTCGAAAAAGACCTTTTAAAAATACTTTCTTCTAAATAATTCTTTCGGTGATAATCTTCGAAAAAATACAGGATCTACGCGCCCATCTGGCCGAAATCCGGAAAGAGCATGAAAGCATTGGATTTGTTCCGACCATGGGCGCCTTGCATGACGGGCATCTTGCACTGGTCAGACGTTCGAAAAGCTGCACCGGATATACGGTCTGCAGTATCTTCGTCAATCCTGTACAGTTTAACAACCCCGATGATCTTCTCAAATACCCCAGAACCCTCGAAAAAGATATTGCGCTGCTTGAAAAAGTTGAGTGTGATGTACTTTTTTATCCCTCTGTCAAGGAAATGTATCCCGAAGAAGTAACCGAAAATTATGATTTCGGCTACCTTGAACAGATCATGGAAGGCGCTCACCGGCCGGGTCATTTTAACGGTGTAGCCATTGTTGTAAAAAAACTGCTCGATATCGTGGAGGCCGACCGCGCCTATTTCGGTGAAAAAGATTACCAGCAACTCCTGATTGTGAAAGAATTGGTGAGACAATGCGGAATCCGGACACAAATTATTCCCTGCCCCACAACCCGCGAACCCGACGGATTAGCCATGAGCAGCCGGAATGCACGACTGGGCATATCTGAACGTGAAGCAGCACCGGTCATTTTTAAAACACTGAAACAAATACCGGAACTCCTGAAAACAAATTCAATCGAAATCACGAAGAAAATCGCTACTGAACGAATCAATGAATCCGGTCTGCTGCAGGTTGAATACATCGACATTGCAGACGCATCTGATTTGCATATAGCTGATAATCATGATTTTAAAGGACAGAAGTTGATCGCATGCATTGCTGTTCATGCGGGTCCGGTACGCCTTATTGACAACTTTCAATTTAATTCGTAATTTTGCGGCATGCATATAGAAGTATTAAAATCAAAAATTCACCGGGCTACGATAACAGATTCTGATCTGAATTATATCGGAAGCATTGGCATTGACGAAGATCTGATTGAGGCTGCCGGATTAATACCCAATGAAAAGGTTCATGTATTAAATGTTAATAACGGCGAACGCCTGGAAACATATGTTATCAAGGCACCCCGCGGTTCCGGCAAAATTACGCTCAACGGTGCTGCCGCCCGAAAAGGACATGCCGGCGACATAGTGGTTATTGTATCCTATTGTTTTCTCGAATTTGAAGAAGCAAAAAAACATGTGCCAACCATCGTTTTCCCGGACGGACAGAATAAACTAAGCTGATACTTTGAAGAAACGCCTGATCTCCATCCTGCAATATTTGGTATTTCTATCCCTGGGGATTGGGTTGTTGTATTTGGTATTTCGAAAAATCGATCTGAATCTTCTTGTAGAAGAACTAAAATCAATGCAGTATATCTGGCTGGTTTTGGTTATCGTGGCCGGATTGATGAGTCATGCTTTCAGAGCTTTACGCTGGAATCTCATGATCCGCAGTCTTGGATATCCTACCAATTCGCTCCGTACATTTTATGCCGTACTTATTGGTTATCTGGCAAATCTGGCTATTCCGCGGCTGGGCGAAGTAACACGCTGCGGAATGCTCAGTAAAAGTGAAAAAATTCCGATTCAAAGCCTTATCGGAACCGTTATTTCCGAAAGAGTTTTTGATATGATTGTGCTGATTGTGATCACATTTATGGTGATTGTTTTTCAGTTGAAATTGCTTGGAGGGTTTGTAGATCATTATATTTTTTCACCCATGGCATCCGGAATGGAACATCACCAGATGCAGGTTTACATTGTTGTCGGAGTTATCGTGGCATCCATTATTTCGGCCATTGTCTTTTTCAGGATGATCATACAATTTCTTGAACGATTTGGCTTTTATCACAAGGTTAAGAAACTCGGACTGGGTTTTGTGGATGGTATTATGACGATCCGTAAAATGGATCGAAAAGGATGGTTCCTGCTGTATACACTCCTCATCTGGTCGTGTTATTTTTTGATGACCTATCTCTGTTTCTTCGCGCTGACAGCCACTTCAGGATTGAGAATCCCGGAAGGACTTACCGTACTTTCGATCGGAAGTTTTGGAATTGTTGCTCCCGTTCCCGGTGGTATCGGAGCCTATCATTTCATCGTAAAAGCGGTTTTATTCGAATTGTATCATATCGATGCCACATCTGCAGCTTCATATGCCACTATTTCCCATTTTGCCCAAACCATTTTAATTATTATCGGCGGCGGTTTTGCCTATTTGCTCATGTTGCCTCATCTTAAAAACAGGAAAAGTGAAACGAACTGAAATCCTGAAACAAAAAATAATGACCTGGAATCAGGTGGGCATTCAGTCTGAACAATGGACCCAAAACGGAGAAACCATCGTTTTTACCAATGGCTGTTTTGATATCCTCCATTATGGCCATGTAGATTATCTGGCCGGAGCAGCAGATCTGGGCAGGCATCTGGTAATCGGTTTGAATTCCGATGCATCAGTATCCCGGCTCAAAGGTCCCGAACGGCCTGTAAATGATGAAAATACCCGTGCTTTTATCCTCGCTGCCATGGAATTTGTGGCAGCTGTCGTTATTTTCGATCAGCCCACACCGCTCGAATTGATTCAGATTGTCAAACCCAATATCCTTGTTAAAGGAGGTGACTATGATGCTCAGTCGGTTGTGGGATACGACTTTGTTACGTCAAACGGGGGAGAAGTGAAAATACTTCCATTCGTTGATGGATATTCAACAACCAGCCTGATTAAAAAAATCCTTAAATCATCCTGACAAGTCAATTATTGTGTATTTTTATGGATTGATCCGGACTATGATTAAACGAATCCAAAATAAACTTTCCTCCAGACCTGCAAAATGGCTGCTCTTCCTTGTATTCGCGGGAATGATCAGCCTCTTTGCCTGTAGTAAAGCAAATACATTTATAAGAATATTGGGTACCTGGGACCGGGTCAATGTTATTGATTTCAATTCTCCAATTGCCGAAGAATGGGTTTTTGATATCGATGATATTTTGTCAATCAGCCAGCATTACAAAAACAACCCAGACTCTGCAATCTACTACACAGAAGGACGGTATGAAGTAAAAGTGAAATTTACCAAGCGCTACATCAGCATCTATGGCTTTACAGGTGGCGACGATTATATGAATGATGAATGGGAAATTGTCAAATCCAATAAAAACGTACTTATTATTGTAAGCGACAAGCAGGGAGGCCTGATTATCAGAGAGTTTACCAAGAAAAAAAGATAAATCAGGCATTTCAGGATCCCTATCTGTATGGCAAAAGACAAAACCGTTTATATCTGTCAGAATTGCGGCGCTCAATCCGGTAAATGGATTGGAAAATGCCCGCATTGCAATGAATGGAATACCTATGTTGAGGAAGTACTGCGCCACGAAACCAATAAACCCTCCTGGAAATCAGGCTCCGAAAAAGTAACTGCTGCCACGCCAAAGCTGATCAATACCATTGATTATACCGGAGAAAAAAGAATTGAAACTTCAAATGATGAGCTTAACCGTGTCCTCGGTGGAGGACTTGTGGCCGGTTCCATTGTGCTGGTAGGAGGAGAACCCGGGATCGGGAAATCAACCCTGATGCTCCAGCTGGCGCTCAATATTAAAGATGTCAAAGTACTTTATGTCTCCGGAGAAGAAAGTGAACAACAAATCCGGATGCGGGCCGACCGCCTGGGAATTGGCAATGAACTTTGTTATATTCTTTCTGAAACCGGGCTCGAAGATATCTTCCGCCAGATTGAACAATTACAACCGGGTTTGCTGGTAATCGACTCGATCCAGACCCTGCAGACCAATGCCATCGAAAGTTCAGCCGGCAGTGTTTCCCAGATCCGCGAATGTGCCGGACAGCTGCAGCGTTTTGCCAAAACCACCCAGGTTCCGGTCTTTTTGGTCGGACATATTACCAAAGATGGCACCATTGCCGGTCCGAAAGTTCTGGAACACATGGTCGATACAGTACTTCAGTTCGAAGGAGATACGAACTATGGTTTCCGCATCCTGCGCTCGGTGAAAAACCGTTTCGGTTCAACTTCCGAGTTGGGCATTTATGAAATGCGATCAACAGGCCTGCGCGAAATCGCCAATCCTTCCGAAGTATTGCTCTCGCACCGGGACGAAGAACTAAGCGGTGTTGCTGTTGCCTCCATCATGGAAGGCATGCGCCCCTTACTTATTGAAATTCAGGCTCTTGTCAGTGT
>CAYLTH010000090.1:0-1444 GCA_964386485.1 uncultured Bacteroidales bacterium
GAAATCAGTACAAATACTATTTCCAATAACTCGAAATCCGGGGACTGTAACAGATTTTATCCATTGGCCTGAGCCATTTGAGTTGTATTGAACCACGAACAAATCCCTTGTGCCATTTAAAGTCAGGTTCAAAGATCCGGAGGAAATCACTGGGCTGCTAAATGCACCTGTAATGTAGCAATTATTATATTTATCGGTTGTCACCGAATTTCCCCATTCCATAATCGGTCCACCGACAGATCTTACCCACAGCGGATTCCCAACAGAACTATACTTGGCAACAAAGGCATCCGACTGGCCTGCGTAAGCAGGATATAGAGACCCAAATGCACAATTAGGACTTTCATAGGACCCGGTAATAATAATATCATCCGACTCATCAATTGTCAATCCAAGCAACCAATCATCAACAGTTCCGCCGGAGGATCCTGCCCATAGAATGTCACCGGCAGGATTGTACTTTGCTATAAAAATTTCAGAATAAGCTGTTAATCCGGAATTTGTAAGCGTAATCGCTCCCAAATAAATTGATTCTGAATTATAGGATCCTCCAATTACAATATCACCATTAGAATCAGTCATGATGCTTCGTGCCACAACTGATCCGTCACCTCCGTCGGATTTGCACCACAAAAGATTTCCTGTCTGATCATATCGTGCAATAAAAAAGTTAGGGTTTTGGGCGGAATGTAATATTGAGGTATCAAGAACCACCGAATCGAAAAAATTTCCAGTTACCCATATATTCTCCTGCTCATCAACGGTAATTCCCTCTCCTGTACTATTATCTTCTCCATTTGCTGATTTCGCCCATATTATATCACCCTGAGGAGAGTACTTTGCAATGAAGAAATTTTGATTTTGGCTAGACCCGTTGAGCTGAATTGAACCAAGATAAAGAGTTCCTTCCCTAATGGAACCGGTAATATAGATATTGCCTGAACTATCCGTGCATACATGATTGGCAGAAGCACTTGTGCCTGTTGAGTTGGTTGCCCATTGAAAAATTCCGTCTTTATCATATTTTGCTAAAAAAATGCTCGACTGATTGCTTGGATTGCTTAAAATTAAATTTTCAAATTCTAAATATGATCCACGAAAAAATCCTGTAAAAATTACATTGCCTTGTTTATCTGTAGTTACACTATTTGTTTGGTCATCTGCCTGATTGGTTGCCGATCTGGCCCAATACCAATCAGGAGATTGAGCAGTCGTATGAACCATAGTTAAACCATTTAATGCAAAAAATAAACTAAAAAGTAATTTTTTCATGGCTTCACGGACAAATTCAAAATTACTATTCTCACAGGAAATAGGTACTAATAATCGACAGCAGATTATCCTTATTCAGGGGTTTTGAAATATAGTCATTGCAGCCGGCTTCCAGAACTTTCTGGCGGTCACCAACCTGGGCATAGGCCGTTTGAGCGATGATGACAACATT
>CAYLTH010000090.1:1544-6280 GCA_964386485.1 uncultured Bacteroidales bacterium
TTCATCGGAGTCCGGATCTCATGGCTCATATTGGCCAGAAAGGCAGATTTAAGCCGATCACTTTCTTCTGCCTTTTCTTTGGCAGCAATTAATTCCTTTTCTGCCTTTTTTCGCAACGTGATATCCCTGACCGAAATCATGTCGGCTTGTACTCCTTGATATTCAATTATTTTGCCAATACTCTCCATCCATACTCTATTGCCTTTGGCCGTTATTCCACAGCTTTCAGCAACTTCTGTATCATAGCCTTGAATTACTTTTGTGAAGTCTTCGATGGTTTTCTCAACATATTCAGGGGCAATATGGCTGAAAATGTTTTGGCCCACTATTCCATCAATATTTTCATATTCAAAGGTTTTTAGAATTGAATTATTGGCAAACAGAATACTTCCTTCCAGATTGATTATAACAATTCCTTCAAATGCATTATCCACAAGTACACGATATTTTTGTTCGCTGTCGCGGAGTGCCTGCTCTGCATTTTTTCGCCAGCTTATGTTCTCATGCATGAGAACAAATTTGTCGAAATCTTCGCTATTCCCGCTTAATGGGAATAATATTGCATGAATCCACTGTGGTTGATCAGGAAGGTCGGCCGAGATATCATGTACATTGTAGTAAAAGTCAGGAAAATGAACAATTTCTCCATTTTTTGCCTGCCGGATTAATTTTTCGAAAATTTTGTTTTTTTGCTGAAGATCATCAAAAATCGAAAACCCCGGAGGAGGGATCGCACCAAATAGCTCTGTATGAGCCGGATTCACACTCAATGTTATTCCTTGCTTGTCGACAATTTGTATCGACATCGGGTTATGGTTAATGAAGTCCTGTAATACTTGATCAACGTGTTCGGGATTGTTGATTTTTTTAGAAATTTTAAATTGATCCGTGGCTGTCAATATTTCGTCTTCATCGTTGATTACTGCCAATTGAAGAGAATATTTCGTATTCAGCTTTTTCAGCAAATTCTGCAACAATCTGAATTCATCCAATTCATCTATTTTGTAATCCATTTCTTGCGGAATAATGTGTATAAATATTTTTACTTACTTGCTTGTATTACAAACATTTGCTAAGTTCTTAGTGCAACTTTCATTGCCCAGATCTGCCCCCTTTTTCCACTCAGCGCAGGCAGCATCCTTATCCCCCATATTCAGTTTCACAATGCCCAGTTTATTATAGGCATTGGTGTAGTTGGGATCGATTTCAAGGACTCTTTTGAATGCGGCAAGTGCTCCTTCATAATCCTTCAAACCATTCTTCGCTGAACCCATATTGAAAATAGTTTCTATCACGTCCGGCTGCAATTCATTGGATTTGTTCAGATCGGCCAGTGCTCCCGCAAAATCCTTCATGGCCAGTTTTGTTACAGCCCGGTTCAGATAACCGAGATTGTAATTCGGTTTGGCCGCAATACCTTTATCATAATCTGCTAAAGCTCCCACATAGTTCGCCGAATCGTATTTAATCAATCCTCTGTTAATCAAAGCCTTGTGATAATCCGGCTTAATCAGAATGGCTTTGGAATAATCATTCCAGGCACCAACCATATCCTTCTGAATTTGTTTGGCGGCTCCGCGATCCATATAAGCCGTAAATGCAGTGTTGGGATAAACCGAAATGGCATCATCCCATAAACTGATATCATTCTCCCATACTTTATTTCGGTTCCAGGTCATTCCGGAATAAACCAGAAGGAGTAAACCCAATCCGGCAAAAACAGGCATTTGCAATGATTTTTTCTGCTCCAGCCAATTGAAAAGATACCAGCAGAGTGCAAAATAAATCCCGATATATGGCACATAAGTGTAACGCTCTGCCATGATAGCACCTCCCACCGGAATAAGCTGAATCACAAGGCTGATGGTTACCAGAAAAAACATCATCCCGAAAGCTGCAATCCGGTCCTTCCGGCTTAACCAGATGATCAGTCCAAGAATTGCCAGATTAAACAAAGGACTCACATAGTATAACATGGGAAGACTCCCGTTTACCATGATCGGATAGGGGTGAAGCGTGGATAAACCCACCGGGATTATGGAAAGATAGAGGTATTTGAATACCGTGAAATTGAGCATAAAAAACCGTTGAGCCAGCGTGTAATAGGGCAGATCACGGATGGCTTCCTGCTGGCTTTGAAGCGCCAGATATCCAAAAAGCATAGAAAGGGCAAAGAAGGGAAGTTTCTCCAGAATCAGATTTGTGGTAAAGCGTCTTTTTTTCAGGTAATCAAACAGCAACATGACAACCGGCAGGGTAACAGCAGCCGATTTCGACAAGAGCGATAACAGGAAAAAGAGGAAGGCAATGCCAATATTTTTCATTTTATGATCATCCTTCTCCAGATAATTCCAATACCAGTTCAGCGATAAAAGAAAAAAGAAGGTATAAAGCACATCTTTGCGTTCCGATATCCAGGATACGGATTCCACACGGGTTGGGTGCAGGGCAAAAAGCGCAGCCACAGCCAGTGCCAGCCAGGTTTTCTTACTCATCTTCTGAATCAGAAAAAAGAGGATGATCAGATTGAGAAGGTGCAGCAGGAGGTTGTTAAAATGATACAAAAATGGTTTGTCATGACCGGCTACCGAGTATTCGAGCATATAAGTCAGCGAAGTCAGCGGATGATAATTCGCCATATAAAAGCTGCTGAAAACTTCTCCGATATTCTCTGTACTGAGTTTGTGAATAGCCTTATTCGCTTTGATATAACTATTGTCATCCCAGTCGAGGAATGAATTGTTCAGTGCATTCGAAAATACTACGATCGTTAAAAGAATCAAAGCTGCCATCCAAAGAGTAAGCTTTGGTTTCGTTACCAATTCAGTTTTGTTTTTTGGGGTCTGAGGAATAGGATTCTTTTGCTGAATGCCTTTATTCCGGGCAGCCTTTCTGATATCAACCATATATAATCAAATTAAGATCGTTTAAACAAATCGGCCAGAATTTCCAGTTCCGACACTTTTTCTTCCATGTTAAAAAATTTGTATGTGGTAATGAGATTACTGATCAGCCGGCGGACGATGGCGATGTTATCACAGGGAAGAATAAAGGCAGGTTCGGGTTCGAGTTTAAGCTGAGTCAGATAGATTTCAATTTCTTTGCGCGAAAAGATGGTTCCCTTTTTAAAAGGATTGATATAAAACATAACATCCTGACGATCTTTACGATACACGATTTCCCCATCCCTTAATTCCTTGATATAGGCTAAAACAAAATGATCAGGCAAATCAACACCAAAGACCGGAATGTTTAGTTTCTGACATAAAATCAGGTAAAGTATTCCCAGAGAAATCGTATTTCCACGCTGGGTTTCCAGCAGATTATTCAGAAAGAAATTCTGGATAGCGTTGGGATTCACTTTATTGGCGCCGAATTTATGGATATCATAAAGCACATGATTTACAACCCGGATCATTTCCAATGCAGTCAGATTCTCATTGATTTCCAGCCACATATCCCATTTTATCTGCTCAATTTTCTGGATAATATCACCTTCGTTTATCTCAGGGAACTGATAGCGGGTAACAATGAGATAACCTTTCAGAAGATCATCTGAATAAAAATGCAACCATTGATTTAATTGGTCATGAATATGTTCGAACTGAATACGGTGGATTACATTTTCAATGCGATCCTGTAAAAAAGGGTCGAATGTGTTTTCCCAACGGTCTTCCAATTGCTGTATGGCATCCATGCCATAGCCCGTCAATTGGGTTTTTACGCTCACGAAGATTTTCTCATCAGGGTCATCCAACAAGTCTATCAATGCTTTTATTCCCCTTTTTTGTTCCTCTGTCATGAATTTCCGTTTGTGGAAGGATTACAAATTTAGGACTTTGGGAATATAATCCGACGTCTAATCCGGGAGATTATTCAACAGTTTTATCACCAGTTTCCTGACACCATTGTGGTAGTCTTTCGAGAATTCCCCCCTTAAGCGGTTGGCAACAATAAGACAAACTGTCATAGCCCTGTGTCCCAGCATTTTAGACAGTCCGTACAAAGCACTCGTCTCCATTTCAAAGTTCAGAATACGTGCATCATCAACCCGGAAACTTTCCAGACGGTCGAGCATGTCTTCGCGGGCAAGCTCAAGCCGTAAAACCCGCCCCTGCGGTCCATAGAAACCCGGAGCAGTAGCTGTCATTCCATAGATAAAATCCCGTCCGGCAGTTGCCAGTAAATCCGGATCTGCCGCAACGATATAGGGCGATGGGAAATCCAGATTCCAGCCGGTATGCCGGATAAAATCACCGGTCATGTGATGTTCAATCACATCTTTGCCTTTTTCGTAAAAATATAGCAGACCGTCAAGTCCGATGCCATGCGTGGAACAAACAAATGAATCAACTTTTAAATCTGTCTGCAAGGCTCCGGAAGTCCCAATCCGTATAATATTCAGTCTTCGCTTCTCCGGTTTAATCGTTCGGGTCACCGGATCAATATTCACAGCAGCATCCAGTTCATTCACCACAATATCAATATTATCCGTGCCAATACCCGTAGAAAGAACCGTAATCCGCTTCCCTTTATACGTACCGGTGTGTGTTATGAATTCGCGGTTTTCACGTGTGAGTTCGATCGAATCAAACAATCCGGAAATCAATTTTACACGGCCGGCATCACCAACAACAATAACGGTATCGGCAATATCATTGTTCTTCAGATGCAGATGATATACACTGCCATCAGGATTTAAAACGAGTTCGGAGGAAGCAATCATGGTAATTTGG
>CAYLTH010000090.1:6380-13271 GCA_964386485.1 uncultured Bacteroidales bacterium
AAATTGATTGTTATATTTGATGTTAATTCAATACAAAAATACGATTTTATGAGTGAGATTGCGAATAATATCCTTGTTCCTGTTGATTTTCAGGAAATGTCATTAATAGCTTTAAAACAAAGCTATAACCTTGCCAAATTGTTGAACCACAGCATTGTAATGCTTTATGTATCTGAAGAACCCGGCATTATTAAAGGCCTGTTTTCGGATGATGATTTTGATAAGCGCCGTGCAATGATTCTAAAAAAACTGGAAGAGCTGGCCGGTGAAGTTAAAAATGAAGCGGGTGTTTCAGCGAAAGCAATGGTTCTGGAAGGGCGGATACATGAAGAAATTGTTAAAACTGCCGAAATATTGCAGTCGAAATTTATCATCATGGGCACCAATTCCAGTATTGCCGATAAAAAAATGCTGGGTGCCAATACCTCCCGTGTTATACGAAGTGCCGGTTGCCCGGTTATTACCATCAACAGTGAACACCATTATGATGGTTGCAGAAGCATTCTTTTGCCTCTCGATCTTACGCAGGAAACCCGTCAGAAAGTAACCTGGGGCATAGAAATGGCTAAATTGTTCGGTGCACGCATTAAAGTAATGTCTGCCCTTTGGTCAAAAAATAACGAATTGATTTATACGCAGTTAGTCAGACAACTGAAACAGGTCAGCGATTTTATTGAAGCTGCCGGTGTTGAATGTACAGCCGAACTTGTCGAATCAACCGCAGTCGAAAAAAGCTTGGTCCCCAATGTGTTACGTTATGCAAAAGATCAGGGAGATATCGATCTGATTATCATCATGACACAACAGGAAATGGCCATCGTCGAATTCTTTGTGAGCTCGAATGCCCAGGAAGTAATTCGGAATTCCGAAGTCCCTGTCATGTCAATTATTCCCAAAGAACTCGGATTTACAACAATCATGTAATCTTTGAATTCCATTTTGATGCGATATCCGGTTAAAGTCCGGAATGTCGTATTTTTGCGGTTTACACGAAGATCATGAGCAAAACTGCAGAAATAATTTCAATCGGCGATGAGCTGTTAATAGGTCAGGTTATAAATACCAATGCTTCCTGGATGGCTCAGGAACTTAATCTCATCGGAATTAGCGTTCACCAGATCAGTGTAGTGTCGGATGCACGGGAACATATCCTGCAATCTCTTGAGGAAGCGCACCAGCGTGTTGATATTATCCTGATTACCGGTGGCCTCGGTCCTACTAAGGATGATATAACCAAAGGTGTTTTGTGCGAATATTTCGAAACATCACTCGAATACCATGAACCTTCCTTTCATCAGCTGGAATCCCTCTTTGCAAAACGGGGTTGGTCGATGAATAACCTGAACAGACAACAGGCTTATTTGCCTGCAAGCTGCACTGCTGTAGTTAATCACAATGGTACTGCTCCGGGAATGTGGTTTGAAAAGGACGGCAAAATCTATATTTCCATGCCTGGCGTTCCCTTCGAAATGAAACCCATGATGTCGGATTTTATCCTTCCCGAACTTAAAATGCGCTTTTCAATAGATGCGATCTACCACAAAACCATTCTGACACAAGGAGTTGGAGAATCCTTTCTGGCCGAAAAGATTGCGGATTGGGAAGATCAGCTGCCCATACAAATCAAACTGGCTTATCTGCCTCAACCCGGAATCGTCAGGTTGCGATTGACAGGGAAATCTGAAGATTACAATCAGATTAAAGAACAGGTTGAAACCGAAGCCGAGAAACTCAGAATGCTTATTCCCGATCTGATCTATGGGTACAATCAGGAAACACTTGAAGCCATTTGTGGGGAATTGCTCATAAAAAAATCACAAACCCTGGGCACAGCCGAAAGTTGTACAGGGGGCTATATTGCACATCGGATTACCTCCATTCCCGGATCCAGCAACTGGTTTCGCGGCAGTATCATTGCCTATGCCAATGATGTCAAAATATCCGAATTGGGAGTTTCTTCTATTGCCCTTCAGCAACAGGGTGCAGTGAGTGAGACTGTCGTAAGGCAGATGGCTGCAGGATTGCGGAAGAAACTACAAACCGACTGGGCAATTGCAACTTCCGGTATTGCCGGTCCGGATGGCGGAAGTCCGGAAAAACCAGTCGGTACAATCTGGATTGCTATTTCAGGTCCCGGTCGTACCATTGCACGCTCATTTCTTTTCGGGAATAACCGCGAACGGAATATCATCCTGACTGCAAACAACGCACTAAATCTGCTGCGAAAAGAAATTCTTCTGAATACCCGATAACAGAACGCCTTTTTTTTATACTTTTAGTGACCAAACTCGAATGTCTATGGTCACTGAAAATGAAACCCCTGCTACCCTGAATGATCCCAACTCAAACGGGAATCAACTACCCATTGATTATGACCGTCTTCTTTTCGAACGCCATGAACGTCTGAAAGAACTCAGTGCCATCAACCGGACAACTGGTATTTTAAAAGAAGGAAAACCCCTCGAAGACAGTCTTCAGCAGGTGGCCATGATTCTGCCACCCGCCTGGCAATATCCTGATTATACTGCTGCCCGCATCAAATATGAGGACAAGGAATACCGGACTGCCAATTTCATTCCCACCCAATGGCTCCAGCAGCAAACATTCGAAACCATTGATGGCAAGAAGGGACTCATCGAAGTAGTCTATCTGAAAGAGTTTATGACCCTGGATGAAGGCCCGTTTATGGCAGAAGAACGGCAGTTGATCAACAACCTCGCCAGCATTATTACCGGCTATCTCAACAGTGTTAAGGCCAAAATGCTCTTTTCCGGAACCCGGAATCAGGAACTCTCGGTTCCCATTAAGAAAGAGGGTGGGCAACCGGTTCATGAAAGCAAACAATTGTTGCGCAAATTCTTAAATAAGAATAATATAGATCGGGATGTATATCATGATCTCATGTTGTTTAAAGTAAAGGAAATCCTCCTGATTGCCAATCTGTATGATGCCTATAGCATCGAAAAAGAAGGACGGTTTTCAGAATATGTCCTTGGAGAATACCATACACTCAGCCTGACTTCCATTCCCCGGATCACCGGTGTTTCAAGTTTTGAAGAAGCCCGTGAAGAGCTGACTTCCAGACATTTTGATATGATCATCGTGATGATGGGCGTCGATAAAAATTCACCTTTGGAGATTTCGGCAAAAGTCAAAAAAGAATATCCTTACATCCCTGTTTATCTGTTACTCAACAACAACAGCGATATAGCCCTGCTCCGCGAAAAACCTCAGAAGTTTGTTTCGATCGACAAAGCTTTTGTCTGGAATGGCGACTCCCGCATTTTCTTTGCCATGATCAAAAATCTGGAAGATAAAATCAATGCGGAAAATGATACACGATATGGTCTGGTCAGAGTAATTCTGCTGGTCGAAGATTCGCCGGTATACTACAGTCGCTACATGCCGATGTTGTATAATATTGTACTTGAGCAAACCAAACGGATCCTCGAGGATGTAAGTACCGATGAATTATACAAAATTCTTCGCTTGCGGGCACGTCCCAAAATCCTGATGGCAGCAACCTACGAAGAAGCTGTAACCATCATCGATAAATACAAAGAGTTTTTGCTCTGCCTCATTACGGATATGAAATTTGACCGGGGTGGGAAGGAAGATGATTTCGCCGGAACCCGTTTGGTACAATATGCACGCGGGCTAATCAAGGATCTGCCCATTGTTATTCAGTCGTCTGATGCCGAAAATGCCCGGAAAGCCTATGATCTGAGGGCTTCCTTTATTGATAAAAATTCGGAAAGTTTAAGTCAGGACTTTAAAAGCTTTATTACCCACTACCTGGGTTTTGGAAACTTTATCTACCGGGATTTGGAGGGGAATCAGATTGCAACGGCCCGTTCACTGCGGGAGTTCGAAAACCATCTCAGGACGATACCTGACGGTAGTTTGCTCTTTCATGCGAAAAGGAATCATTTCTCATTATGGCTCATGGCCCGGGGTGAAATACAGGCAGCCAAAATCCTGAATCCTGAAAAAGTTACTGATTTCGACAGCCCAAAACACATACGGGAGCATTTAATTAAAGTAATCCAGAACTTCAGAAATGAACAAAATCAGGGGAAAGTCATTCCCTTTGAAGAACTGGCCATCACAGATCCCAGCAATATTCTGAGTCTTACTTCCGGTTCGCTGGGAGGAAAGGGCAGGGGTCTTGCCTTTATTAACAGCTTGATTTACAATTATGACTTTAAGAAGCAAGTGCCTGATATCAATGTAGTGGCACCCAAAACTTCGATCATTGGTGCAGATGAGTTTGATTATTTTATGGAGCGAAATCATCTGCTTGAAAAAGTTTACAATGAACCGGATTATGAAGTAATCAAGCAACATTTTGTGGATGGAAAATTAACCGACGGGTTGATTAAAAAACTCAAAGCAATTCTGAAGGTTATCACAAATCCTGTTGCCATCCGTTCTTCCGGTTTGTTCGAAGATAGTTTAATGCAACCCTTTGCAGGAATCTTCGAAACCTATATTTTGCCAAACAATCACGATGATCCAAATGTCAGACTGGAACAAACAATGGATGCCATCAAACTGGTGTATGCCTCCATATTCTCCAAAATGGCAAAAGGTTATATTGAAGCCATTCACTATAAACTGGAAGAGGAAAAAATGGCTGTGGTCATTCAGGAGGTAGTAGGTAACCGATATGGAGATTACTATTACCCTCATATCAGTGGCGTTGCCCAATCCTTTAACTATTACCCTTTTGCTCACATGAAACCCGAAGAAGGTTTCGCCATTGCAGCATTAGGATTGGGGAAATATGTAGTAGAGGGTGATAAAGCCTATCGTTTTTCACCCCGATACCCAACCCTGGATATCAATTCACCCAAGGATCAGTACCGCAATTCTCAGATCGATTTTATCGCTGTTGATCTCGCCAAAAAGGATATTAATCTGATGGAAGGCGACATGGCAGGCCTTGTTCAGCTCGAGATCAGTGAAGCAGAAGCACATGGCAATTTACGCCATCTTGCTTCAGTGTATGATATTGATAATGACCGGATTGTGCCGGGAATAACCCAGCCGGGACCACGGATAGTAAACTTTAGCAATATTCTGAAATACAATTACATACCACTTGCCAAAACAATAGAAACCGTTTTGGATGTGGTAAAAGAAGCCATGGGATGCCCGGTCGAAATTGAATTTGCCGTGGATCTGACCCGCGATGCCAACTACCGTTGCTCCTTCTATCTGCTGCAGATTAAACCGCTGATCGGAAGTGCACAGGATTACGAAATCGACCTCAATGAAATAAAGAAAGAAGAACTGATCCTCTTTTCTGAAAAGGGAATGGGTAATGGAATTATCGAAGGCATCACCGATCTCATTTATGCGGATCCTGCCCTGTTCGATAAATCCAAAACCCGCGAAATGGCCGCCGAAATTGAAGCACTGAATGCCAAAATGTTTCGCGAGAATACAAAGTATATTCTCATCGGACCTGGCCGTTGGGGCACGCGTGACCGCTGGATCGGAATTCCGGTCAACTGGCCACAGATTTCCCAGGCAAGAGTCATTGTCGAGACCAGTCTGGAGGACTTCCCACTCGATGCTTCCTCCGGTTCTCATTTCTTCCACAATGTGACCTCGATGGACGTCGGCTACTTCAGTGTACAGCAGGAGCTGGCAAACAATTTAATAGCCTGGGATGTTTTATCTCAGCAGGAGTTGATCGAAAAAACCACGTATTTCCGTCATGTCCGGTTTAAATCACCCTTAACGGTAAGGATGGATGGAAAAAAACGGGTTTCACTGATAAATTATGTACCTTAGTTTTTAATCTTTTAACACCGGAATTATGTACGACTTTATTTCTCTCAATGTGAAATGCCCGAATTGCGGGAATTCTCTTATGGATTCTGCTCATCCAATCGACAATAAACCCGGAATCCGGTTATTACTGGAAATGGATGGAATTGAGGGAGAAATCGTTCTGTCGTCCATTTATGGCAGTTACAACTTCGAAAGCAACATGACCATCGCGTCCGGGCATATCGCTCATTTCTCCTGCCCGCATTGCAAAACCGAAATGATTTCGGAAGATGAATGCCTGAGCTGCGGTTCAAAAATGGTTCCTTTTTATCTGGACATGGGCGGGAAAGTCAGCATCTGTTCGCGAAATGGCTGTAAAAACCACTTTGTAGAGTTTGAAGATTTGTCGGTTGCTTTACAACGACTCTATCAGGAATATGGCTATGAAGAATACGCCTTTAGCCGGGAAGCCCCTGCTCCTCACGTTCATGAAAAAGTAGAAGCTACCGAGAAAATCGAAAGCGGAACCTTCCTCTATACCTACTGCCCGCATTGCTTTAAGAGTCTGCTCGAAAACGACCAGCTCAAACTCAAAGTGGCCAAAGGCGATACCGGTTATCTGCTGTTGAGTCCATATTTAAATGTATTTACCAGCAAATCAACAATTTATCTTCCTGAGAACCAGCTCATCGAAGATATCATGTGCTGGCATTGTGATAAAAGCCTGATTCTCACCGAGAAGAAGTGTGGAAATTGCGCCTCTCCCGTCGCCCGCATCGCCATCAGTACCCGCACCAAATTCACCGATTTCTACATCTGCACCAAAAAGGGTTGTCGCTGGCATGGCTTAAAAGATGAGGACATGAACGAGATCCGCCTCGACGAAAGCCTGGAATGGTAGCAAGGTAAAAGGAAAAAGGAAAAAGGAAAAAGGGAAAAGGATTATAAATTGCCGTTCGGCTTTAGCCAACGGATTAAAGGGAAAAGGGACTGAAGCTCAATACTCACCCTGGCTCTCCAACTCAAACTGGTTCAACACTTTAAGTTTGGGGACCAGTGTGAGTTCCAGAGACAGAGTGAGGGGCGAAAATACTGAATCCCTGCTCTGAA
>CAYLTH010000091.1:0-4879 GCA_964386485.1 uncultured Bacteroidales bacterium
GCATCGCTTTCAGGCAGGAGGGACGGCAGGATTTTGACTTTGTTTTTATATATTTCGAGGAGATACTGTTCCATGTATTTTTTGGTGTCGTCGAAGATAAATTCACGGGCATTGGCGAGGCCTCCGAAGAGGATAATGGCTTCCGGGCTCAGAACGGCAACGGTATCCGCCAGTTTCAATCCGAGAATCTGACAGGTATAATCAAATGCTTCCAGAGCCAGTTTGTCTCCTTTGACAGCAGCTTCATATGCGGTTTTCGAGGTGATTTCTTTCAGGGGAATTCCGCGAAGCAGACTTTCATCATCGCGCTCTTCCAGATATTGTTTGATGGTTCGGTTGAGACCTGTTGCGGAGGCATAGGTTTCGAGGCATCCGCGACGACCACAACCGCATAAACGTCCTTTGGGATCAACAATGATGTGGCCGAGTTCTCCGGCAAAGCCATCATGGCCGTATATAAGCTGTCCGTTTGCGACAATGCCGCTACCCAGACCGGTTCCGAGGGTTATGACTACAAAATTCGTCATCCCCCTGGCCGCTCCGTAGATCATCTCTCCGATCGCCGCGGCATTGGCATCATTGGTGAGAATCACCGGGATGGAAAAGTGTTCCATGAAGAGACTGGTTAGTTCCACTTTGCCTTTCCACCTTAGATTTGGTGCAAATTCGATACAACCATTATAATAATTGCCGTTGGGAGCGCCAATCCCGATCCCTTGCAATTTCCACGGATGATCTGCCAGGCCTGATTTTATCTTGTCGGACACTGCTGCCACAAACTCGGCCGGATCAGCATATTCATCTGTAATTAAACTGTCACGGAATAAAATATTCCCTTCCTGATCCGCAAAACCAATTACGGTATTGGTCCCGCCAATGTCGATTCCGGCTGCAATAGGTGTTATCATGCTGTATCTTTTTTTAAGGGGTAAAGATACAGATTTGTAATTATATTTTAAAGCAGTGATCGGGGTCTGTTAATGTGTTAATGTGTTAATGTGTTAAGGTGTTAAAGTGTTTATTGTTTCAATAAAATCATATTTTGCTGTTTCTGCAGGACAGAATCAGATGTTTTTACATTTAATTTGTAATAGTATAATCCGGGGCTACAACCCTGACAATCAAATAAAATGTGATGCAATCCGGCTTGTTGTTGTTTTGAATTCACCAGTTTTCTGACCACGGCTCCCATGGCATTGTAAACAAGCAAATCAACCGTTCCGGATTCCGGAATTGAATACCAGATCTCTGTAGTGCCTTTGAAGGGGTTCGGGATGTTCACAGACATGAAAACATCAGTTTGCTTTTCCTGAGTAATCATCGGGCCAAGCAATCGAACATATTCATAATTCCGGCCATCCGCATCACTGATAAGGCTTCCTCCCAGGGTCACAATCTGACCTTCTGATTTTTTATCAGTTTTGGCATAAAGCGTAAACAGGATTTCCCCATTGGAAGCTTCCCTGGCTTTTGTGTCAAACCAGCTTATCCGGACTTCATTTCCGGTCTGATGGAAGAGCAGAGTGCCATGATTTGCATGATCCGGAATCCTTATATCGGTAATGGTAATCCCATCCGGTAATCCCAGAACAAGTGAAACAGCACCCATTGTTAAGGCAGATTCGCAACGAATCGCCAGCATCATTTCGTGGCTGGCAGTGATGAGCTGGTCCGGGACTATTTCGACAGATACGGCCTCTTTTGCAGCCGGAGTAAAGCTACCATTGACATCCCCTGTGCACAATGCTCCGACATTCTGAGTATAGGTGCCCGGAATCGGGACACTGATCGTCGGATTTTCAAAAACCCAGTCACCAGCAGCAAAAGAGGTGATGCTTCCAATAAAGCGACGGGCAGTCAGTAAAGCATCCAGACTGTTTATTCCACCTGAATTATCAACATCTCCGGCTTCGGCATACAAGCCCGTCAGCGTAATCATATGGACAAAATGCTTCAGAATCAGCAGAGCGTCTGTTGAGTTGCCTCCGCCCCATGGCTTCTCAGAACGGCCACTCAATTGATATGAATTATTTGTGCTGACCTGGAATAAAAACGACCCGTCATTTCCGGTCGTAATGGTGTCCAGGTTGATAAGTCCCTGTTGTAAAATGATATCCGTTTCCGACATCGGACTTTGCAGGCTGTTCATGTAAAATGCGGTTCCAATCAGAGCTGCATAGGGCGGTGAGGAGATAATGGTAACCTGATAATCTTCGGTTTCACCATCCGGTGCAAATCCAGTAAAGGAAAGTCCTGTTTGTGAACTTAACCTGAACCGGCAATACGTAATGCCGGGCATTGCGGATTCCGGAACCAGTATACTCAGGTTTTGACTGCCTCCGTTAATCAAAATATCGGTAAAGATTTGCTCTCCCTGATCAGCCCAGTCCCCATCTCCATTGTAATCCATCCAGGCATTCAAATACATAGGGTTCTGGTAAACTGTTGTAGCAATAACTTCAATGACACATGGATTTCCCACAGAGGGCGGTATCAGGAAATTAATGCCGTCTTCGTCGTCAAAACCTCCAATATCATCTCCTGTTGCTGTTGAATTTGCCTGTCCGTTAATTTCGGTATCAATCAGATTTCCAAGGTAGAGCGCAGGATTGAGGTTATGTCTGGCTCCGTTATTCGCCAGGGTAGTGGGATAATCCGGATCCGGTGCATCGCCCATGTCAAATTCTTCTTCCAGAATTGTAATCCGGTAATCTTCAACTTCGCCATCCGGTGCCGGACCAAATGCTGGTACCCCGGCCTGGGTTGATAGACGGAAACGGGCATAGGTATTGCCGGTTGTTGCCCCTGCCGGAACCGGAATCGAGTAGGTATTTTGTCCGGCAACAACGATGGCATCCGTTAATATTTGTTCGGCAGGCGATTCGAAGGTGCCGCTCTGGTTGAAATCGATCCATGCCTGTAAAAATGCACCCTGGACAGAAGCTGTCACTGTAATACTTGTTGTATCGTTACGGTAGATCGCAGAAGCAAATACAACACCATCTTCATCATCGATATTTAACAGGTCATCTCCATCGGCATTTGCAGTCGGGATGCCATCATTGTCATAATCAATTGTATCACCCATGAAAGTAACAGTATCGAGTAAATGCCTTGGCCCGTCACTGGCAAGCAGTGTTTGATAGGAATCGGGTGCATCCCCAAAATCAGCCTGGAGCCATTCGAAAACGATATCTTTTCTGAATTGGAAACCATCCTGATCCTGACAATACACCCTGAGGAAATTCGGACCCGGAAGTAAGATCCTGATTTTTTTGGATGGAGGGCTGTATCCGCTAACCGGGGTTCCTCCGCTCAGTGGTACAACTGATTGTTCTTTGGGGCAGATTATTATAAGATTTGTGATTTTTGCATTTAAGTTCGAATATCCGGTACTGTTTGCATAGCCTGTAATATCTCCTGTGTTTGGATCAAGCCATCCGAATTCCTGCTTTTTTGTCCATGGGTCCATAAAATCGACCCTGAATTTCCCATTAACAGGGTCATTCCAGACTGAATTAAAGGTTACAGCATGAGCCCCATTCCAGTTATAAGGTGTTGTAAACCAGGCCATATCAACCAGGACATCCTGTCTGTGTTCCAATTCATTGCGCATAAATAACCAGCGATAGAAATTGAATGTGTAAATGTCGGCACCGTTGGCATCTTTTTTCCAGAATTCTACTGTCCGTACGGTATAATTATCGCCATGTTCCTCAAGCCATTTGCGGATACCTGGAACCCAATCCTTAAATTCAGTTCCTTTTAAAGGATCTGTCTTGCATACTTTTCCAAGTTCCAGGATTAGTCCATTTGTACTGAGCCCTCCACAGATAGTGTTGTCCCCTTTTCCTTCAAAATATTTAAAACAGGCCGCTGTAGAAGTTGGAGCACAATAGTTGGCCCCTCCGTTTGGAAAGAGTGGGTTTTGCTGACCTGCATCTGGGATCCCTTTATTAAAGTGAAGATCTTTTTTATCGATTACATAATACCAGCTTTGTGCATTTGCCAGACCCGGTATCACTGAGACTTCGAGAGAATCCTTGTATGTTGAATACCACTCAGAAATATTGGTCGTAAAGGAGGAAGGCGGACTTGGATCAAAACTAACGGTTTCCGGTTTGATATAGATCAGCGTTTCTCCATTGTTAAGTATGATTTCAGTCTTTAAGTGAAGCGGAGTTGGGAGCACGTAAACAGATGAGAGCAAGGCAACCGGGTAATGAACAGCCCATCCATTCCCCGGCGTGATGGAGTCGTAGGCACCTGCTGTCGATGGTGCTTCCTGTCCACTCGTGTCGGTACCCAGTAAGGTCCAGTTGATTGAATCGGAAGAATAGAAAAATTGAACCATTTGGATTCTGTGCAATGAATCATGAGCAAAAAGTCTGAAACTGAGTGTGTCGGTAATTTCTCCTCCTATCCAGTTATGCCAGGGTTCTGATTCTATCCAGGTTCCGGCCTGGATTATGAAATCAGTTGGTAAAACTGGGACTGCCGGTATATTCATGATTTGAAAAGCCATCTCCGGATGTGTGCCATTGGCCAGATTGGTGGGATTCCAGAGCGTCGGAAGATTGTTTATCACGGTCATATTGGCGGCAGGACAAAGTGTCTGTATATGGCTTCGGGATGCCTCCTGCCATTTCCAGATTGCAGTATTCAAGGTGTCATTCGAAATGGATGAAAGGGCCAGCCAATAACGATTCCCTGTTATCTGTGGAAAGGGAACCGGCAAAGTGTATGCGTAGGAATAGATCATTTGCCCGTCACTGTTTAAAACACCGGTGGGGGTTTCATTCAAAGCTGAAAGGGATACAAAAACATCGAAAAACGAATCGGGTGGAGGTGGAGGATTCGGCAAAGGCAGACAGGTTTG